>NZ_QULJ01000003.1:353918-363638 GCF_003481505.1 Clostridium sp. OM05-5BH
TGAAAAAACGAGAGTTTTTTCACACGCCCTTTTTCATTAATGATGGAACAGACGGATTCCCGTAAATGCCATTACAATGCCATATTTATTGCAAACCTCGATTACATTGTCATCACGAACCGATCCGCCCGGCTGTGCGATGTACTGAACGCCGCTCTTGTGCGCGCGCTCAATGTTGTCGCCAAATGGGAAGAATGCATCAGAACCAATGGTTACACCCTTCATGCCGTCCAGCCATGCGCGTTTTTCCTCACGGGTAAATACCGGCGGTTTTACCTTGAAAATTTTCTGCCATGCGCCCTCTTCCAGCACATCCATATATTCTTCTCCGATATAAACATCGATCGCATTGTCGCGGTCTGCACGCTTGATTCCATCCACAAACTGAAGATTTAACACCTGCGGAGATTGGCGCAGATACCAGTTGTCGGCTTTCTGACCTGCCAGACGGGTACAATGTACACGGGACTGCTGACCTGCGCCGATACCGATCGCCTGTCCATCCTTCACGTAGCAGACAGAGTTGGACTGTGTATATTTCAGGGTAATCAAAGATACGATCATGTCGATCTTCGCGTTATCCGGCAGCTCTTTATTCTCAGTCACGATATTCTCCAGCAGCTCACGGTTGATTGCCAGATTATTTCTACCCTGCTCAAAGGTCACGCCAAATACCTGTTTGCGCTCCACCGGAGCTGGTACATAATCCGGATCGATTTCAATGACATTGTACTTGCCATTTTTCTTTGATTCCAGAATCTCCAGAGCCTCCTTGGTATATCCCGGAGCAATCACGCCATCCGATACTTCTCTCTTGATGATGCGCGCCGTATCTGCATCGCAGACATCCGACAGAGAAATAAAATCGCCGAAGGAAGACATGCGGTCTGCACCTCGTGCTCTGGCATATGCACACGCAAGCGGAGATAAGTCTCCCATATCATCGACCCAGTAAATCTTACGCATCGTCTCGTCTAACGGAAGTCCTACCGCTGCACCTGCCGGCGAAACATGTTTAAAAGAAGTTGCCGCCGGAAGCCCAGTTGCCTCTTTCAGTTCTCTTACCAGCTGCCAGCCATTGAACGCATCCAGGAAATTGATATATCCCGGTTTGCCGCAAAGTACCTTGATCGGAAGCTCACTGCCGTCCGCCATAAAAATGCGGGACGGTTTCTGGTTCGGGTTGCATCCATATTTTAACTCAAGTTCGTTCATCTTCATTCCTCCTGTATACCCATTTAAACGCATGATTCAAATGCTGTTTCAAGTCGAACGTCCGTGAGACTTGGCGCGTGATTCTGGTCAGCGAAGCTAACATATTCTTTACAGAATCACTGCGCATCCTCGCGGAGCGTTTATCTCAGTCGGAGAATGGACTCCCACTGAGACAAACTTGCTATTACTTACCCCCTGATGAGGTGGGAGTCTTCTCGACTGAGATAAACAATTTTGTTTCTGACCTGTTTTCATTTTCAGACGGTTTTTGACTTTTTTAACTATTTTCCAGTCTGTTCCTACTTATTTTTGTTAATGATCTTCGTCTGTGTCTCTCTGGTCGCAATATCAATATAGCGCACAAACAGAGATACCTTATTATCCGGGTTCAGATTCTCCCAGAGTGTCGCTACAAACTCATCCAGGCTGTCCGGAATCTCGATCTTTTTCGGCTCACCCTCGAAGCTCGGAAGCGGATTGCCGTCGTGCATATAGGTGTGGATGAAATGTCCCTCGCCTGCAACCGGCTTCTCATACGCATATGTATAACGATGGCAGGAATCCGGATTGCCGTCGTTGGATTTCAGAATCGACATCGCATAGTTGTAACCGCCATCCTCGATATGCAGGATACCGGAAATACGAGGCGTGTAGTTCGGCGCATCCGGCTCGAACTCGCGGCTTCTGAGGGACTGCTCAAAGGTCATCTGACGGTCCATTCCCTCATAAATCGTATCAGTCTGATCGCCGTTGGTCACAATCGTTTTATTTCCCAGCACACGGACCGGTGCATAGATAATCAGGCTCGGATCTTCCAGCTTCGCCGGGTCAAATGCCTGTGTGCGGATGCCCTCACCTTCTTCTACAAACACACGGTTGCGGCTGTTCTCGCTTCTTCCCATGATAAAGTACGCCGTAACCGCCTTCTTTCCGTCCGGCGTCCGTCCAATGATAATTCCGCGTCCCGGATAAGAATTGTTTTTCAGTTCCTCTGCTATCGATACAGTCTTCATAATGGCAAAGCTTCCTCCTTCATTGTGGTGCAATAATTCACTACTTTATATTTTACCACATTCTTTTTTCATTTCCAGTTAGATTTATTGAATTGTTTTCAGAAGTATTACTTATATATAGCACAGGTATTATTTTTTGTTCTAATAAACATATAAAAGCACCTGCATTCTTTTGCAAATGCTCTGCACTACTTCACGACAAACCGTTACTGTTCACGCATACGTGCCCAGTAACGGAATTTGCCGTGGCTTCGCATTTAAATACGGCAAATTCCTGCTGCCACCACGTTTTCTTACGGCACTTTCGGTTCCAAAAGTGCCTACCCGTGAACAGTCACATCAAAACTTACATTATCAAAATACATCATAAAACAGACTGTTCAATCTGTACAATTCGGTGTATAATTAAGGAAAATATGCCATCAGGGCGATACATTTCATATATGTATACAGATTTTAGGAAATGACGGCATGAAGATAGCACAAAACTCGCAAGCGGTCTGCGCTATGCACCGTTACGAAAAAACGTTCATCATCAAAATTCAAGAAAAGGCAGGTTATGAATATGAAAAATGTAACAATTCTCGACCACCCGTTAATTCAGCACAAGATCTCCATTCTCCGCAACAAAAACACCGGAACCAATGAATTCCGTTCCCTGATCGACGAGATTGCGATGCTGATGGGCTATGAAGCGCTGCGCGATCTTCCGCTGGAGGATCAGGAAGTAGAAACTCCGATCGAAACCTGCAGCACTCCGATGCTGGCTGGTAAAAAACTTGCCGTTGTCCCGATCTTACGTGCCGGTCTCGGTATGGTAAATGGTATTCTGGCACTCGTTCCGTCCGCAAAGGTTGGTCACATCGGACTCTACCGCGACGAGATAACCCATGAGCCGCACGAATACTACTGCAAGCTGCCAACCCCGATCGAACTGCGTACCATCGTTGTCACCGACCCGATGCTGGCAACCGGCGGTTCCGCAGTGGAGGCAATCGACTTTATCAAAGCACGCGGCGGAAAGAACATCAAATTCATGGCAATCATCGCTGCTCCGGAAGGATTAAAGAGACTGCATGAGGCACATCCGGATGTCCAGATCTATGTCGGTCATGTAGATCGCTGCCTGAACGAAAACGCTTACATCTGCCCAGGTCTGGGGGATGCAGGGGATCGGATTTTTGGTACGAAATAAATCAGAGTTGCCAACCTTCTCGGCATATCAGCAGACGACCTTCTCGTAGACAGTCTGACACACTCGGCTTCCACTGCCGATTCCGAGATTCACCGTCTGCTTTTGGACTGCAACACACTTGAGCAGGAGATTCTCACCCGAATGGTAAAGGAATTGAAAGCGATTTTATACGGATTGGGAGTATGATTTTGTAACCCGTTGACCACATAACACAAAAACCCGCATAAGCCACAACTGCACTTCGGAGCATGCCGGGGTGCTGTCTGTGGTTCATGCGGGATGAGGCAAAAAAAGAAGCCCACCAGCGTACTATGTAGGATTTACACGGTACACCAGTGGGCAAATCTTTATTTTAACAGATCTGATAAACTATATTCACCTTTAGGAATATTTGCGGTTCTACGGTACTCTTTTATTGCATTAACTAATGTCAGTGGATTACTAAAATAATCTTTTACAAAATCATACGATTTCACATTATGCATACGAAGATCTGATTTACAGAATTCACTCGGTTTCTTTCCTGAACGCTTAAATCGCTCATAAGCTCCTTCGCTATGAATAATCAACATCTCTATCTCCGGAGCAGTAATAACATTGATCACATCAACCTTCTTCTCATAGGCTTTGCTAAGCCTAAACTCTTCTCTCCGAGAGTCAAGAATCCTTATAACAGAAATCTGATCTTTAAATCCTTTACGTAAGAAGCGTTCCTCAAATGTCTTAGCACTCCTGCAGCGAATAACATTTTCTTCAAGCATATCTTCTCTTGTAAAAATCAAAAGATTATTATCCACTAGAACATCAATAATTGCAGCTTCTGCTGATCCTTCACATACACACGCTATATATGGTGCTAACTTCATCCTACCGCCCCCTTATTTAATTGAAGCGGCCAGATTTTTCTTCAAACGCATATATGCTTCATACGCTGGAGTTGTTCCTTCCAGAAATCCGCTTTGATATGCATCGCTCTTCTTAATGTCATTGCGCTTTAGAATATAGCTCAAGTTTTCCACTGTAATGCCATTTCGATTTCTTACGATACAAATTCCATCATTTCGGTCATATTCATCCAGCAGTTCCGGATAATGCGTTGTAAAAATCAGCGTTCCGCCTCTCTTGTTAAGTCGGCTATCCATGAAGAAACGCATCAGAGTCGTTACAATTTCTTTATTAAAATGATTTTCAATTTCATCTACCAGAAGGTATCCTCCAGATTGAAGAACCTCTTTCACCATCGAAAATGTAATAATGCCCTTAATTGTACCAGAAGACAAATACTGCTCAAGATCTACCGCATTATTCAAGATAATCTCATCTTCATCTCTAAATTTCAGATGAATAAATGTTTTTCCTTCCGCCTGCTCAAAACATAGCTTCTCGATAGTCGGATCAAGAAAAGTAATTACTTCCAGCGGAATATCTTCTGTAAAAGGCAAAACATTCACATTCGTATATGAAAGAAGGCTAAACACCTCAACGGTGTCATTTACCTTTTTATTATGAGCGATAATAAAGCTGACATCATCTGAAAGGTAAGCTTCATTACTATCACGTGTGTCAACAGGCTCTATTCCATCGAAATCCGTCAAATATTTTTTCGACTTAACGCCTGCAATCGGCTTTTCCCATAGTCTTTCAGACAAGATTGAATACACATACTCGCCTGTCTTTGCCTTTTTCGCTGTAATCACGGTTTCAAGACAGCAGATATATTTGCGCTTATCATAAAAGTATGTGCGAATCGCAGCTTTCTCTGACCCTCCAAGAATGGTTTTTGCCTCCACATGATTGATTGGCTCATTCTTTATAATGTTCAGTGCTAAATTTATGACTTTCAGCACAGAGGTTTTGCCAGAAGCATTGATTCCAATAAATGCACATGCAGAATGAAGGTAATAGTTGTCAATCAGATTATACAGATTATTCCTGTCATCTTCACTCACACGCTGCTGAGTGTAAAAGCAAATATCCATGTCTTCCTTAAACAACGGAAGCCCTTGTGCTGTAATACGAAGTATTTTCATGTACCATTCTCCATTCCAAAAACGGATTTCACGTTTTTATTTTCCATCAAGTTCATTATACCCTATTTCCCAGAAATTATCAACGCATTTCTCGTTTTTATTTTCTGTATTTCAAACTCCGATACGCATCCAGCACGAACTCCAAAAACTGGGGACTCATCTGCTCCAACATGCGCTTTCCATCCACATTCCCCAACATGGTCACACCCGCTTTTGACAGGTCATCTTCTCTCTTCCCCAACTCCATGATGCTGTCTGCCACGACCGCATCGATGAACGCCGCGAACTTTGCTCCGTCAACATTGCTTTGTACCGGCATCGGTGCACTTGGCGAATAAAAATGAAATAGAGGAATTGCTCAGAATACGGGCAGAAGATAATAACTGACCAGCGCCCCAATGTGTATCACACACAGCGAGGGCTTTTTTGAACTCCAGAAGTTCATTTTATTTCCGTTACAAACTATATACTTCCATCATAAGCCGTATCCCGACTTTCAGACCTTCCTCAAAAGCAGTCTTCTCCCATGCACAGCACACTGTTCCCTGCCGGTCCATAATCTTCTCCCAGAGGGGAATCTTTATCTCCGACATAGTCATCTACGAGCCTATTCATACCTTCCAAGCCACGCAGCCACTCTTCCAGTTCCTTTTCCTTGACCTTTGCGGTTTTCCCGGCAACTGTGTTTTTCTCTACTGGATTATTCTCCGTGTAATGTTCGTAGATCAGATCAAGCAGATTCTCCACTGGCGGATAATACTCTGGTTCCGTTTTCCTCAAATACTCCTCCAGCATTTCCTTCAATTTTTCTATAATGCTACCGTCCTTCCCAACTGAGATTCACTTCCTCAGTTACGGCACATATTACCGTAGACTTTTGCACATAGCAACCTATTTTTTACGGTTTTTCAGATCCCCATCTTTTCCTTCACTTCATCTGGCACATCGATCAGCCCGAACCGGTAGAACATCCCGTAGATGTAAGTCACTCCCCGGATATCGCCCAGAGCTTTGGGTCTCTCTACTACTTCACCTTTTATATTTCCCAGTGCCAAAACTATAGAACTCCATGCCAGACTTTTACTCTTTTCCCGTCTGTCGATCCACAGCTCCTTCGTGTACTCGCCATTCCTGCCTTTTTTTATTTCGTAAGTAAATGACAGCCCTGAGTAAGTTTTGAATTTCACACCAGCATAGGCCAGAACCACGCTCCAGAAGTTTTCCTCTGTCGGATCAACCCTCCACCACTTCATCGCTCTGTATCTCCGTTGCCGCTCTGCTCCAACACTAATCTTTTCTTTCTCTGTACTTGGGAAGTACACGCCTTTCTGATATGGCAGGTACGAAGTAACGGAGGCTTTGGAGAGTTGAAGAGTAGATGATGTTGTGAGTATGGAGGTTTTGTAGTCTCGTGTTTCACGGTATTCTTCAAAAGTGTTTTTTACTTTCTCCGCCACATCCGACTCATACACTCCGGCCGTGATGAGCAGCTTCCGGACTTTGATAGGGTTTAGGTTCAGAGCATCTGCAATGGATTGGAGGGACATCTCAGAATCATAAAGCTCCACAGCACTTTCCATCTGCTCTTTCAGATTTTTCCCAGCATCGTACTCTGGCTTCAACTTCTTCCGGCCACCGCCTGGTTTTCTTGTTTTCTTCATTTTACTCATGCAGCTCCAACGGCAGTCCGTCTGGGTCATGGAAAAAAGTCATCTTCTTGCCGGTGTAATCATCCACACGAATTGGCTCACATTCAATTCCTACCTCTGCCAACTCATTCACTGTCTGCTCCACGCTCTCCACACAAAATGCAAGGTGACGCAGCCCACAGGTCTCCGGGCGGTTCACACGCTTCGGTGGGTTTTCTTCTGCAAAAATCTCCAGCTCTGTGTGTTCGTTAACACGCAGATCCATCTTCCAGTCTTTACGCTCTGGGCGATAGTTTTCTCTGATGACAGAGAATCCCAGTTTGTTTACATAGAAATCCTTTGATGCTTCGTAGTCGGATACGATGATTGCAATATGATGTATTTTTGATAAATTCATTTTTCTCACGCTCCATTTCTTTTAATTTTGTTCTTTTTTATTTTCGTTATAAACTATATAGCCACCTTCAAAATATACCGTGTGAACTCCTGGAGTTCAGTTTGTCCACACGGCATTTATTTTTTTCTTGGGTTCTTGTTTATTTCATTTTTTCCAGAATCTCCTCTGCGCTCATCCCGCTGGCTAATAATCTCTTAACCACACTCTCGGCTTCAGCCTTCTTAGCTTCTTCAGCGGCTTTAGCATCCGCCTTTGCCTTCTTCGCTTCCAGGGATGCCACTTCTTTCTCAGCCTTCTTCAGATCAATCTTCTTCTCTTTCAGGTCAGCTTTCAAAGTGTCAATGTTTGCAGTGATGGATGCTATCTCAGCAGTCAGGGAAGCGATAGACTCCTGCTTCTCTGTGATCTGGGACACAATATCGGATTTGGGGCGGTTCTTGCTCCCTTTTGTTCTTGGCATAATATATACCTCATTTCTTTTGTAATATTTTTATGTAATACTGTGAGCAATGTACCATAAGCTCTTGTATCTTTTCTTACTTCAATTTTTCCTCTGTCTCCAAAGCCACTTTTTTCAAGTAATCTTGTATCTCCAAAAGCTTAGCTTGGCATGAATTGAAATCTTCTGAATCAATTCCGTTATCTTTCACCGCATCACCACTAATATACGAATTAATATAGGTTTGTAAGTTGAAACCGTCTTTGTTCTGCAACTGCCGCAACTCGCCTGAATATTCTGCTGGTATATTCGAATTGATTTCTGTCAAATTCACGTTAAGCTCTTGCCCAATATCGCATAAAGCATTATGTAAACTAAGTCCTTTTTTCCCTCGTCTTGAGGAATTTGAGGACGACAGTGCTTCCGGCAATTTTATTAGCATCTTTTGAACTTCTACTAATGCCTTGTTTGTTTGTGCGAAAATCGTAAGATTTTTGCTTTTCCGAAAATACTTAACAGAATTATATGCCCCAATGCCTGAAATAATTGCAAGAATCACATTAATAATTGTTAAAGCAACATCCCACACGCTCATTTATTCTCCCAGTCTCGTTTTTTTATAATACTGAAGAATCCGAACATAGTTATCGTATTCAGACGCAAGTTCCTCCGCATTTTCCTCACTCCATGCAAAGCATCCAATTACTCCTAAAAATCCACTTTCCTTTTTCCCCCAGTACTCCTCATCTTGCAAAAATTTAAACAAGGTATCATAATCAAATGTTCTCCTATCATCTACTGTCTGACATATAAAATCAAACCAGCGTTCCTCGTCACTAGGGTGTGATGAACCGGTAGACTTGTTTGCTGCATCGCAAAAAAGCGTCAATTTTTTTAATGCCTTTTCTGAGATATAATCAAGCGGATCAAATTGTCCTGATGATGGTCCAACAACCTTAATTTCCTCATGTGTTTCACCATACACCTTGGCTATATCGTTATAAAATAATTCCAGTAGTTGATTATACTCATCAATTGTTAACTGACTTTTTTGAAGCGGAACAATATTACAAACCTTAATATAACCCTCACGCCATGTATCTTTTCCATAATAAATTGAAACCTCCGCATGAGGGGCTTTCGTTCCAATATAATCAGCAAGAATATAATCTTTAAGCATCTGATTACTTTTAGGTTTGATCCAGTCTGTTGGAAATACATTATATATCTCTTCCGATAATTTATCCAATTCCGGTTTATTGCCGACAAAACTTAATTCTTTATACACATGCATAAATCGTTCCTCCTCCTAAATTCTTCACATCTCAGCCGATCATAAGATCGTTACCTGCTGCCCACCACGGAGAGGTGTGTGATTATCAGAGCAGCGTAGGGAGCTACCGCTCCCAGTATATCACAATTTCATCCAATTTTACAGATGCTTTCTTGCCTTCATCACTGTACAATACATCAATCCGCCAATCATTCCACCTACTGTATTATAGAAGATGTCTGATAGCTGAAACGTACCTAGACGGAGCAATAACTGCAACATCTCCATGCTCACCGAAAAGATAAATGCTATCTTCCCGCTTTGCCACAGGATCTTCTTCCAACCGTTTCCTATCTTTTCTTCGAATGTCCACATCACTACGGCAGAAAACGGCACCATCATGATCACATTCTCAATACACTCCGTTGTCAGCTTCTGTTCGCCGTTCACTGTCTCCCAGATGCCCCAGCCGCCCATGACTGAATATTACGGTTCAAATGTACCCCTGT
>NZ_QULJ01000030.1:0-716 GCF_003481505.1 Clostridium sp. OM05-5BH
GAAATGATAAACAGCATGGAAGTCCGGGAGGATGACGAAACCTTCAAAAATGCGGTGGACTATATGTTTGACGGGTTGGAACGTCGCAGCCCCCAGCACTTCGCCGTGAGGCAGTATAAGAAATACAAGCTCGCCAGCGGCAAGACAGCCAAAAGCATCTTGATTTCCTGCGGTGCAAGACTGGCTCCCTTTGATATTCCCCAGCTTCGGGAGATCATATCTTATGACGAACTGGAGCTGGATAAGCTGGGGGATGAAAAATCAGCGCTGTTCTTTCTTATCAGCGACACGGACACCACCTACAACTTTTTGGTTGCCCTCGCTTTTTCGCAGATGTTCAACCTTCTGTGTGAACGGGCTGATAACACCTATGGCGGGCGTCTGCCCTACCATGTGCGGGTGCTATGGGACGAGGCTGCCAACACCGGGCAGGTGCCGGGGCTGGAAAAGATCGTGGCCGTCATTCGTTCCCGGGAGATCAGCCTGACGCTCTTTTATCAGGCTATGAGCCAGTGCAAGGCATTGTACAAAGACCATTCCGAAACCATCATGGGAAACATGGACAGTATCGTGTTCCTCGGAGGCCGGGAGGCTTCCACCCTAAAGGATATTTCGGAAAACTGGCTGGGCAAGGCCACCATCTCTATGCAGACCGAGGGCCGAAGCCGGGGACAGTCTGAAAGTTACAGCCAGAATATGCAGCGGCTTGGCCGGGA
>NZ_QULJ01000030.1:726-1333 GCF_003481505.1 Clostridium sp. OM05-5BH
CAGTCTGAAAGTTACAGCCAGAATATGCAGCGGCTTGGCCGGGAGCTGATGACTACCAGCGAGATCACCACCATGCCCGGGGATAAATGTATCTTGCAGCTTCGGGGGCTCCCGCCCTTCCTGTCCCCGAAGTATGACTTGAAAAAGCACCCGAATTACAAGTACACAGCCGAATTTGATAAAAAGAAAAACGCCTTCCGCTTGGAAAGCCTGTTCCGCCACCGGCCATTGAGACTAAAGCCGGAGGACGAATACACGGTGTACGAAGTGGACGGCTCCGACACGGACGAAGAAGCTGACCTGTTGAATTTCGATGATCTGGACAGCGACGAGTTTGTGTAACTTCGGGCCATGATGACCCGAAGCGCCGCCGATGTGGGCGGCTTTTTTTGTACCCAAAACCATCAAACAAACAAAATGGAGGAACGTATATGGAATTTTTCAATCAGGCAATCGACATTCTTAAAATTCTGGTCATGGCTCTTGGCGCTGGTCTGGCGGTATGGGGCGTCATCAACCTTCTGGAAGGTTACGGGTCGGATAACCCTGCGGCAAAATCACAGGGCATTAAGCAGTTCATGGCTAATTAAAGGGAACAAAAAGAAAG
>NZ_QULJ01000031.1:0-1130 GCF_003481505.1 Clostridium sp. OM05-5BH
ATATAGGAAAGCTCCACCGCCGTAGTAAAACCCAGCTTTTTTTCATCCATCAGCTTCATCAGGTCTGGAACCAGCTCATTGAGACGGATATACCGCTGCACCTGCTTGACGGCCATCTTGTTCCGCTCGGCCACGATCTCGTTGGAGCGTTTACCTGCGTCCTTCGGGTCAATCTGGCCCGAAGTGCGGGAGCCCTGGTGCTTGATGGCTTCAAGCTGCATTTTTAAGGCTTTGGCCCGCTCACTGGGGAGGATTTCTTCACGCTGGTTCAGATTGTCCTCCACCATCTGTGTGATGGCTTCATCATCTGTCAGGTTTCGGACGATACAGGGCATATCCGCATATCCGGCAAGCTCACTGGCTTTCTGGCGGCGGTGGCCGGACACGATCTCATAGCCGCCATCCTCACGGGGACGGACGATAGCGGGCTGGGTCACGCCCTTGTCCTTGACGCTGGACACCATAGCCCGCATTTCTTCATCATCCCGGACTTCAAAGGGATGGTTCTTGAAGGCGTGGAGTTCGTTCAGCTTGATATAGACGATCTGCTCCTTGCCCCGGCGTGGAGCATCCTTTGGCTTTTCGGGTCCTTTCGGAGCGGGAGCGGCCTGTATCGTTGGAGCCGTTTTTTTCTCCGGTTCCTTTTTGACCGCCTTTTCCGGTTTCTGTGCGGGAGCTTTGGACTTCGGGGCTGCGTCCTTGTCCTTATTTGCTTTCGGGGGACGGCCCCGGCGCTTCGGCTGTTCCGGCTCTTTGGGTTTTTCCTCTGCTTTTTTCGGAGCCTCCGGCTGCTTTTCCGGTTTCTCCGCTTTTGCCGGGTCAGGCTTTTCCACGCCGGGAGCTGCCGCCCGTTCCTCGACTTTCTTTTCCTTCATAATTTCAGCGAAGTTATAGACAGAAACCTGTGGGGTCTTTACCTCTGGTTCCGTCTTTTTTTCCGGCTTCGGAGAAACGGAAACCTTCCCCGGCTCTTTTGGGGGAGCGGGAGGCGTTTCCTTGCCCGGCCCGCTATCCGTTACCGGCTGTTCCGGCGTTTTTGTGGTTTTATCATCTGCCATAAGCATTTACCTCCTGTTTTTGGCATGAAAAAAGGGGCTCAACTTTTCAGTCAAGCCCCCGTGGGAAGTTCC
>NZ_QULJ01000032.1:0-1023 GCF_003481505.1 Clostridium sp. OM05-5BH
TGCCGGACGGAAGTTTTATCCGTTCCCCGCTTTCATCAAGGTCATAAACCTTGCGGCTCTTGGGGAGCCATTTCCCATGTTCGTCCATCGCCCGCATGGTCAGCATGACATGAGCGTGAGGGTTTCCGTCCCCTTTGTCATGAATGGCAAAATCCACGCACATTCCTTTGGAAACAAACTGCTGCTGGCAAAACTCCCGGACAAGGACAGCGTACTGGTCAGGCGGGATCTCTCTGGGGATGGTAAGCACCCACCGCCTTGCAAGCTGGGAGTTCCATTGCTTCTCCACCGCTTCGACAGCGTTCCATAAAGTATTGCGGTCTGCATACTCCGGCGGGGCATTTGCCGGAAGCAGGATTTCATTGTGGACGATACCACGCTTTTCCGGGTAGTGCTTCACTTGCTGGTCGTATTCACAGAACAGCTTTTCGCCACTCTGGTAAGCAGCGGCGGCAACCGCAGACTGCCGCTGGCTGCGCTGCACAATAGAGATTTCGTTGTGTGGACAGGGCATTTCGTGTTCCTCCTTTCGGTAATTGGTGGATGGGGTGGCGTTTTACCACCTCATTTTGGGCAGAAAAAAAGCAGGAGACCTTTTTCAGATTTCCTGCTTGGTGTGCCGCTGTATGGGCGGCGGGTATTTAGTTGTAAAAGTTCGGGACAAGTTGACCCGATGTGTAGGGAATGAAAAACTGGAAATTATTTTTCTTTGCATTTTATACCGTAATTTCCCCTACTACCATTTTCGTAGCCCCGATATATTTCATATCTTTTTCCATTTATCTCCACTTCGTCATCGTTAATAAATGTATAAGACTCGCCATTTTCTTCACAATATTTTGAAATTGCTTCCATAGTTTTTGCAAGAGTTGGGTAATTGGTACTATCCTCATAAGGAACCCAAAAAGCCTTTTTAAACATATAAAATACCTCCTTCTAATTTGTTGCTGTCTTTATTATACTGCATTGCCTATCGAAAAGATAGTATATTTTATAAAACTTGTCGGCTGGGAACAGCTTGCA
>NZ_QULJ01000033.1:0-487 GCF_003481505.1 Clostridium sp. OM05-5BH
AAATTACGATTTCATGTTACTACACTGGGAGAATGATATAGCATCCAGCTAATGTTGTGGATGCAGAGTTACGATTTCTTGGTAGCTATCCTATTTTTAAATACGTAACAGCTTTTAAAGCCAAGTTATTAAATGTCTGTGAACTACCTTTGAACAAGATCCTAAACATTACGGTTCCGGTATTCGAATAAAATGAAGCCTGAATTGTACTTTTCCAATAGGGATCATCCGTAAATGTGTTTGCCACCGCAGTTCCATATACGCGACCATTGCCTGTTAAGATAAGTATGTCGTATACTGCAGATTCAAAAGCTAAACTTACCATATTTGCGCCGATTAAACTATTGTGCTGATATTTATATTCCGTATTTATTGCGCTTGGAATTATATTTATCCATAGCGTTTTAGGTGTGGCATTGTTCCAGCGGGCAGAGGCCTCGCTATTTAACTTGCTACAAGTCTATTCCAGGATTCCCAAGTGGTCGGG
>NZ_QULJ01000033.1:497-840 GCF_003481505.1 Clostridium sp. OM05-5BH
TCGCTATTTAACTTGCTACAAGTCTATTCCAGGATTCCCAAGTGGTCGGGGTGTAGTTTATGTTTCTTCGAAAATAAATAGCTTTATCACTCGAATCAGTTGAAATGGCAAATTGCGTGATCCAAGCGGTCGAACTATTTCCAAAGTCGTTGGATGTGTTAAAGGTTATTATGATCCAATAGCCCTCAAACGGAAGATTTAAACCTGTTTTGCCTGTTTTGTAGATTCCACTCGCCAACATGTAATTAGCATTAGTGTAATATTGATATCTCGATTGAAAAGCAGCGCAAAAGCTATTTTCGCTACCACTTTCTTTTAGATGAGTGGAAGCCTCGCTATTTAA
>NZ_QULJ01000034.1:0-284 GCF_003481505.1 Clostridium sp. OM05-5BH
TACCAAAGGGAGCGATACGCCGCTGTGAGATTCAGGGGAGGAACGACACCGGGGAGAACTGGCGAACTGACACCGAAATGATACCGAAACACGACAATCTGATAGGGGGATAGTCTACCCTATCGCTGATACTTCGGGAGATTTTAAGCGGCTCTATGGCTGTAATTTTGCCGAAAATCGCCCCGAAACCATACACTAAAACGGGAGGAAGCGCAATATGCCGAGAATGAGCAAAAAGAGGAAGCATGAGCTTTCCTTTTACCTCAATGACCGGGGGCGTGTCA
>NZ_QULJ01000034.1:294-688 GCF_003481505.1 Clostridium sp. OM05-5BH
GGAAGTATGAGCTTTCCTTTTACCTCAATGACCGGGGGCGTGTCACTTACAACGAATTATGCCGGAAATGCCAGCATGGGTGCAAGCAGAGCTTCCGAGCGGTTGTGATTGACTGCCCCCGTTATTTATCCAAACGAGCAAAGAAAAAGGAGGAACACACCGAATGAATTTTGAATTTATGACGATAGACACACCCTTGCCGCCCTGTATGCCATTTCCCAGAGCGTTGACAGGATTTCCAGTCAGCAGCACCGCAAAGGTCATGTACTGCCGGATGCTGGACGCTATGCTCTCCAAAGGGCAGGAGGACGAGAACGGAATCCTCTTTGTCTGCTTCCCTGTCACAGCCATTGCCGCAGTCCTGTCCCGCAGCTCCATGACGGTCAAGCGTTCT
>NZ_QULJ01000035.1:0-687 GCF_003481505.1 Clostridium sp. OM05-5BH
TACAAAATCTCTCTATACTTTGACGGTCGGGTAAAGTATAATGAAGTTAACAGCAAAGCGGAAGTTGATTGTGAGAAATTTTATATTGCGAGGAGGAAATAACAGTGCTTACATTACAGGAACTCCTTAACGGAGTGAAATGTTTAGATGAAAATACACTGGCTGAATTGTCGGATAAATTATGGGAATTGGGGACATTAGATGATATAAAAGAAAAAGTGACCCCTGAACTTTTTACCTTGCATATTTGTATGAATATGGTGGGGAATTGGCAATGTGATGGTTGGTGGTATATTATTTGTGAACAGGTAAAATTAGTTCCGTTTATCCCAGAAGCATTAAATGCTTTAGGATTATTCACCCTGAAAACAGCATTTGAAAAGGTTATATCCTGTTTTCCCCAAGATACAATTTTTACTGATGATAATAACTATATTGACACCGTTAATTTTCTGCAAAATAACAGGTTTAAGGTATCAAATAAAAAATTAAATTCAATCCCTCTCGAAAAAAGAAAAGAAATGGTAAAAAAGACTCGTCATTGTATTGAAGAATTAGAACAGTTAACAGAGCCTTTATGGGGATATGCCAGTGAAAATAATGGGTGGAAAATTGTGCTTGACTACATTTCCGCTCATAAATAATATAAATTAACCAGTTCCAGTTTGCCACCCACACATCGGGTCA
>NZ_QULJ01000036.1:0-601 GCF_003481505.1 Clostridium sp. OM05-5BH
TACAAAATCTCTCTATACTTTGACGGTCGAATAAAGTATAATGAAGTCAACGACTAATCGGAATTTGGAGGTAATATGCTTATGAAAAAATTTCTTTCTTTGTTTTTGTGTCTTACTTGTGTACTGACTTTAGTTGCGTGTGGAAAAAAGGTAGCTCCTATTACGTTACCTCAAACCGACGAGATTACATCTATTGATATAACTTTTGGGGAAAATACAGTAAGTCATTCAGACAAAACTTGGATAAGTGAAATAATCGCCGATATTTCCAGTTCTGAACCGACTAAGAAGGAAAGTGTTCAAGACTGTCCACAAGTGGAAAGTTATATCAAAATTGACTTCCAGTTTGAGACAGGAACAAGTACTATCTTTGCGTATGAGGATAGTGGTAAATACTATATTGAACAGCCTTATCAAGGAATTTATAAAATTGATAGCCAACTATTCGAAAGGTTACAAGAAACTGATTAATTCCAGTTTGCCACCCACACATCGGGTCAACTTGTCCCGAACTTTTACAACTAAATACCCGCCGCCCACACAGCGGCACACCGAGCAGGAAATCTGAAAAAGGTCTCCTGCTTTTTTTCTGCCCAAAATG
>NZ_QULJ01000037.1:0-600 GCF_003481505.1 Clostridium sp. OM05-5BH
CCCGGTATCCTCCGTCGGCCCCGGCCTTTGAAAATTCCGTTTATCCGGTTTCTTTCCGATGATGTATCCCTCCTTTCCAAACCTCGGGCCATCATGGCCCGAAGTGCGTTATGCCCGGTTCATTTCCTGTTTTTTATCCTCCGGGCGGGTGGTCATAATGGCGTACAGCTCGGTATTCTGCGGGAAGCGGTCAACAAACGGGATGGTGGTATTCCCGAAGAACAGCAGCCCTTCGCCGGAATTGGTATGGGTCACATAGGAAAGCTGGTGGGGGCTGATCCCAAGCTGTTTGGCTAAAATCTGCCGGTCCCCCTGTGCCTGCGAGAGCAGCACAAGGAAGTCCGAGTTTTCAAAGATGTTCTCGATCTCCGGGCTTGCCAGAAAATCCTTCACGTTCTGCGTTAAAGCACTGGGAACGCACCCTTTTTTTCGCAGCATTTTCCAGATCGCCACACAGTAGCTTGCCGTCAGCCGGTCACGGAGCAGCACATGGAACTCGTCGAAGTAGCACCATGTAGCGATACCGCGGAGGAAATTCATGGACACCTGCGAGTTTACCAAGTCCTGCATAATGAGCATGGCAATCGTCCGAAGCCCGGC
>NZ_QULJ01000038.1:0-265 GCF_003481505.1 Clostridium sp. OM05-5BH
AAAGGCCGGGGCCGACGGAGGATACCGGGAGCAATCGCCCCGGACCGGCTGAACGGGAAGGGCCTTCCCCCGCACCATCCCGACGCCTGCGGTTTAAGGACGAGGATACCGGGCAGGACAGTCCTTCGGGCCATGATGGCCCGAAGTCCAAAAGCGGCAAGTTTCAAGAGGACAGACGGAAAAGCCGTCCCTCTGACCGCATGAGGCAGGAAGATGAAGCGGACGGGCCGCAGGATACCGGCAAGGCACAGGAGCCGGAGGGCTC
>NZ_QULJ01000038.1:275-557 GCF_003481505.1 Clostridium sp. OM05-5BH
CGGGCCGCAGGATACCGGCAAGGCACAGGAGCCGGAGGGCTCCGCCGAGAAGGCCGGGAGCAAAAAGGATAAGTACCAGAAAGCACAGGCAAAAGCGGAACACGCCGGGGAAAAGCTGGGAAAGGCTCGGGCGAAACTGGACAAGACCGAGGCAAAACGGGCAGCGAAGAAACCGCCGGGGCTTGCGAAGAAAGCTGTCCGGGGAGCCCGCACCGAAGCATGGTTTTATCTCCACAACAAAATCCACGAAGTTGAGCATGAAAATGTGGGTGTGGAAGGAGC
>NZ_QULJ01000039.1:0-225 GCF_003481505.1 Clostridium sp. OM05-5BH
AAGGGCTATATCTGCTATGAGGAGGACGCACAGGAAAGTGTGGTGCTCCGGGAACTGCTGGACAAAAAACTGTGGAACATCCCTGACCGCATTAAGGACAAAGGACAGTTTGAAGAAAAACTCAATCAGTCCATCCGGCAGTATCACCCCGAATACTGGCGGGCAAGGCAGAGCGGACGAGAGGCCGCCGAAGCTGCCCGCAGCACAGCCCCGGCCAAAGAGGCC
>NZ_QULJ01000039.1:235-515 GCF_003481505.1 Clostridium sp. OM05-5BH
GCTGCCCGCAGCACAGCCCCGGCCAAAGAGGCCGCAAGATAACCTCGGGCCATGCTGGCCCGAAGCAATAAAGGAGGTGTACCAAAATGGCCTATGTGCCAGTACCAAAAGACCTTTCCAAAATCAAGACAAAGCTGGCCTTCAACCTAACGAAGCGCCAGCTTGTTTGTTTTTCCAGCGCAGCGGCGGTGGGCCTCCCGGCCTACCTGTTTTCCCGTGGCAGTATCGGGAACAGTGCCGCCATGTTCCTGATGATCGGCCTCATGCTCCCGTTCTTCTT
>NZ_QULJ01000004.1:0-234600 GCF_003481505.1 Clostridium sp. OM05-5BH
TAATTGGGGATAAAACAGCTCATGGCGGGTGGCGGTATTGTAATTGTGGCACAGACGGTAATTCCGCAGCTTACAAGCCTGTTTTCCTAAGTCATGGGAGCGATTCTCGACAAGATAACTGAATTTATAAAGGAAATACTGCAAGGGTGGGTCATGGACAACCTTACTACGATGTTTACAGATGTGAATGATAAGGTCGGAACAATCGCAGGGGAAGTCGGCAGGACACCCAGTTCATGGAACAGCGGAGTGTTTTCTATGATAGAGAACCTTTCGGAAAATGTGATGATACCCATAGCGGGCATGATCATCAGTGCGATACTCTGCTATGAGCTGATTACAATGGTCATGGATAAGAACAATATGCATGAAGTAGGAAGCGAGTTCTTTTTCCGTTACCTTATCAAAGCCTGTATCGCTGTGCTGCTTCTCAGCTACACCTTTGACATCACAATGGCGATTTTTGATGTGGGAAACCATATCGTGACCAGAGCAGGCGGTATTGTTTCGGGTTCCACTACCATTGATGTGACGGATACCCTAAAAACCATGTTTGACAGTCAGATTGATACAATGGGCATCGGCGAGCTGATCGGGCTTGGTATCGAAACTATGATTGTCAGCTTATGTATGAAAATCATCTCCCTGCTTATTACCGTCATGCTTTTCGGGAGAATGATTGAAATCTACCTTTATATTTCAGTAGCTCCGGTTCCCTTTGCCACATTCAGTAACCGGGAATGGGGCGGTATCGGCAACAATTATATCAAGGGACTGTGTTCACTGGCGTTTCAGGGATTTTTCATTATGGTATGCGTGGCAATCTATGCGGTGCTGGTATCCGGCATTGCGGTTGCGGACAATCTGCACACAGCACTGTGGTCGGTGGCAGCTTATACCGTTGTTCTGTGTTTCAGCCTGTTCAAGACAGGTTCCCTTGCGAAATCAATCTGGAATGCTCATTAGAACACATTTCAAAGAAAGGAGGGAACAGCCGGGGCTTGCAGTATCAGCTCCGGCTGTGATGTTATGGCAATATCCGTAGCAGTGCCAAAGAATTTAAGCGGCATAAAGACAAAAGTAGCGTTAAATCTGACGAAACGCCAGCTTATTTGCTTCAGCGGTGCAGGTGCGGTAGGGATTCCCTTTTACATTTTTACAAAAGGGTTTATCGGCACACAGGCATCGGCACTTTTGATGGTAGCGGTCATGCTGCCTTTTTTCTTTCTGGCAATGTATGAGAAGGACGGATTTCCGGCAGAGAAGATTCTGTATTTTATGATAAGGCAGAAATTCCTCACACCGGGGATTCGTCCCTACAAATCAGAAAATATTTACAGAAGATTAGAAGAAACAGAGCGTATAAAAGAGGAGGTGCGTAAACTTGAAGAAAAAGCAGGCGGCAGAAAAGCCGGACAGACATAAGAAAAAAGGAAAAACGAAGCCGGGGCTGACCTTTGTGGAGCGGAGAAGGCTTGCGGAGTTAAAACACATGCTTGCCGGAACGAATAAAAACGCAGAAAAGCCCACCACAGCACAGAAGACCATTACCTTTCAGAAGATGTACCGGGACGGTATCTGTCAGGTCACTTCTGGCTTTTATACGAAAATGGTGGAGTTTTACGATATAAATTATGACCTGCTGGAAATCGAGGATAAGGGGGAAATACTGGAGGAATACAGCAGGCTTATCAATTATTTTGACCCGTCTATTAAATTTGAGCTGTTCCTGTTCAACCGACAGGTTAACGAGCAGACCTTAATTGACCAGTTTGACATTCCATTGCAGGCAGATGATTTTGATGATATTCGTGAGGAATACACGCAGATGTTAAAGAAACAGGCTGCAAAGGGAAATAACGGTATTATCAAATCAAAGTATCTGATTTTTGGAATTGAGAGTAAAGGCTTTAAGGAGGCAAGGGCAAAACTTGTCAGCATTGAAGCAGATGTGATTAAAAATTTGACTAATCTGGGCACACACGCTAAGAGCCTTGACGGAAAGGAACGTCTGCGTATCCTGCATGAGTATTTTAACCAGGATACTATGGAGCCTTTCCGTTTTTCTTTTAAGGAACTGGCGGAGTCGGGAAAAAGTGTGAAAGATTACATCGCTCCGCCGGGATTTGATTTTCGCTATCCGAGTCGTTTTAAGGCGGGAAAAATGTATGGCAGTGTGCATTATCTGGATATTATTGCCCCGAAGTTTGATGATGAGTTGTTGAAAAAGCTTCTTGATCTGGATGCGAACCTGACTATTACCATGCATATGCAGACAATGGATCCGGTCAAGGCGATTAAGATGCTAAAAGGTGCTTTGACGAATATTCAGAAGATGAAGATTGAAGAGCAGAAAAAGGCGGTAAGGTCAGGTTATGACATGGACATTCTTCCAACGGACATTATCACTTATGAAAAAGATACCCTTGACCTTTTGGACGATTTAAACAGCAGCAATCAGAAAATGGTAAAGATGACATTTCTTCTGACCTGCTATGGCAGAAACAAGCGGGAACTGGAAAATATCACGCAGAGGGTATCCGGCATTATCCAACAGGCGAACTGCAACCTCAGATGTATGCAGTATTTACAGGAGCAGGGACTGATGGCATCGGCACCAATCGGGTGCAACGATACGGGAATTGAACGGGATTTGACAACAAAGAGTACCGCTATCTTAGTACCGTTCTGTACGCAGGAATTATTTATGCCAGCTCCGGCTATTTATTATGGTTTAAATGCCCTTTCCAACAACATGATTATGGCAGACCGGAAACGGCTTCGTACACCAAACGGTGTGATTCTTGGTACACCGGGAAGTGGTAAGTCTTTTAGTGCAAAGCGTGAGATTCTTTCCTGTTTCCTGATGACAAAGGACGATATTGTGGTCTGCGATCCGGAGGGCGAGTATTTTGCCCTTGTGGGAGCATTGCACGGACAGGTGGTAAGGCTGGCAACCAATTCCAAAGATTATTTAAATCCGATGGACATTCAGCTTTCCCATAAAGGGGATAAGGAAGCCTTAAAGCTGAAATCCGATTTTATCATTACTCTGTGTGACTTGATTGCCGGAGGAAAGAACGGTCTGGAAAATGATGAGAAAGGTATCATTGACGAATGTATCCGTCATATTTACGATGCTTATTTTGAAAATCCCGTACCGGAGAATATGCCTATCCTTGAGGATTTGTATAATGCCCTGTTAGAGCATAAGAACAAAAAGGCAGAACGGATTGCAAACTCCCTTGTGCTATATGTGCATGGTTCGCAGAATTATTTTAACCACAGGACGAATGTAGACAGTCAGAACCGTATCATGTGCTTTGACATCAGGGACTTGGGAAACCAGTTGAAAGAGCTTGGAATGTTAATCGTACAGGATGCGGTCTGGAACAGGGTATCGCAGAACCGGGAGCGTAAGATTGCCACCCGCTATTATTGTGATGAGTTCCACCTTTTGCTGAAGGAGAAGCAGACCGCTATCTATTCGGTGGAAATCTGGAAGCGTTTCCGTAAGTGGGGCGGTATTCCTACGGGGCTGACGCAGAACGTAGGCGATTTTTTGAAGTCGGAGGAAATCGAGGGAATCCTCGGCAATTCCGATTTTGTATATCTCCTGAATCAAAATGCAAAGGATCAGGCAATCCTTGCAGATAAGCTGGGATTGTCAGAAAAACAGCTTGCCCATGTAACCAATTCCGAGCCGGGGTGCGGACTGATTCTGTTTGACAACGTGGTTATTCCGTTCGTAGATAAATATCCGGTAGATACCAAGACCTTTGCGGTTATGAATACCAAACCAGAGGAAAGTGTAAGGCAGGAGGTAAATGAGTAGTGGCGGAGAAAAAGAAACAGAAACCGGCTGCATTTGCACAGGAGAAAAAAACCTTTACCGGAGAAATTCCAAAGAAAGCAAACGAGGGTAAAGGTAAAAAATCCGCAGCATATCAGCCGAGAGATGCAGATACCACTTCTGGACACGATGTCCAGAGGTCGAAAAATACAAAGAAGTATCAGAAAGCAGATGCTTCTGGACAGAATGTCCAAAAGTCCGAGGGAGCAGAAGCCGGAGAGAAGTCTAAAAGCGATTTTATGCAGCCGGACAGCACTTTTACGGAGGAAGCCGGAGAGGAGCAGGGTAGAAAAATTGCCAGCGATGACTACCGCCACAGGGACACCTATCATTCGTCACAGAAAAAGGGCAGGTATCAAAGGCGGGAGATAAAGAGCCGGGAGCGAGTAAAGCAATTTGATTTTGAACAGGATTTCCAGACAAAGGACACTACCTTTACCGAAGAGGCAGAACCGGAATTTCATGGAAGCAAAAAGTTAGACCGACTGCAAAAGAAAGCGGAGAAAGCCAGAAAAAAGACGGAAGCTGCAAGAAAGAAGATTCCAAAGAAAACGGAGTATTCTCTGGAGCGTGTTTTTGATGAAAAGACGGGCAGAACAAAGTATGTATTGACTTCTGTAAAAAAAGAGAAACCATTCAAACCGGACAGTCCGGTAAAAAGAGCGGCTGGCAGGGTGGGAATGGAATCTTCTAATTTTGCCCATAGTAAGGTTGCCGAAGTGGAGAAAGAAAATTCCGGTGTGGAGGCTGCCCACAAGACAGAGCAGAGCGGGGAAGATGTTTACCGCTTTTTCAAAGGGCATTACAAAGGGAAAACGGAAAGACGGAGAGCGAAAGCTGCAAAGCTGGAGAAAAAGCAGATGCAGAAAGAGGTCAATTTCCGTTATCAGAAGTTCTTGGAAGAAAATCCGGAAATGCAGGAAAAGACCATTCAGAAGCAGTTGCAGAAAAGACTGCAAAAGCAGCGTATCAAACGGGAATATGCAAAAGCAAGACGGGCGGGACAGACAGCGAAAGCCGCAAAGGAAACAGCGGCGAAGTCCGGGAATCTTTTTACAGCGGCAGCCAGAAAGATACAGGAGATTGCATCAAAAAATGTTTCGCTTCTGCTTGCCATAGGAGCCTTTTCGGTGCTTCTTGTGATGATTATGACAGCAGTATCTTCCTGTGGGGCGATGTTTGCCGGAGGAATCAGTACCACGCTGGCAGGAAGTTATATGAGCGTTCCGGCAGAAATAGATGCGGCAGATTTAGCTTTTTCTGAACTGGAAAAAGAATTGCAGGCAGAGATTGATGCCATAGAAACCACTTATCCGGATTATGATGAGTACCGTTATAATCTGGCATCTATCGGGCATGACCCATTTGCACTGATCAGCTATCTGTCGGCAGTCCATACGGAATTTACTGCAAGTGAGGTACAGGCAGAAATAGAATATCTGTTTGATGAAATGTATGAGTTGACACTAAATCCTACAGAGGAAACGAGGACAAGGACGGTAACAAAAACAGGCACTCATACGGTAACAGACCCGGTTACGGGGGAAACAACAGAAGAGGAATACGAGTATGAAGTGGAAGAGGAATATACCGTAACCATTCTGGAAGTGACCCTGACAGCAAAAGATTTAAACGTAGTAGTTGCCGGACGCATGAATGAGGAGCAGAGAGAAATCTATGCTTTTTATAACCAGACCCACGGGCTGACACAGCAGTTTTATAAGCCCCTTGATTTATATTGGTACAACTATGTGAGCAGTTATTATGGCTGGCGTATCAATCCGGTCACAGGGCAGGAACAGTTACATCGGGGCGTAGATATTGCAGTACCTACCGGAACAACCGTATATGCGGCGATGGACGGGACAGTAACTACCGCAACTTATGACAGCTATTACGGAAATTATGTAGTGATTGAAGATGAAAAAGGCTACTGCACAAAATATGCCCACATGGATACCTTAAATGTCCGGGCAGGACAGAGCGTGACGCATGGAAATGTGATCGGAACAACAGGGAATACGGGAAGCAGTACCGGAAGTCATTTACATATCGAATGTCTGTATCAGGGGGAATATTATAACCCTCTTTTTTATTTTGAAGCAGGCACGGATACGCTGTATGGCGAAACGCCGGGCAGCGGAAGCGGCGGAGGAAATGTGATACCGCCGGATTCCTATGACGATGCAACCGTGCAGGCACTTATGGAAGAAGCGGCGAGATATTTAGACTATCCCTATGTATGGGGAGGCTCCAGTCCGTCCACCAGCTTTGACTGTTCCGGTTTTGTCTGCTGGGTATTTACAAACAGCGGTGTCCATAACCTGCCACGAACCACAGCACAGGGCATTTATAACCAGTGTACGCCTGTGTCGGCGGCAGATGCAAAGGCGGGGGATATTATCTTTTTTACAGGTACATACAATTCGGGCGTACCAGTCAGCCATGTGGGGATTTACTGCGGAAACGGGGTCATGATTCATTGCGGAGATCCAATCAGTTACGCTTCAATCAATTCGTCCTATTGGCAGAGCCATTTTTATGCGTTTGGAAGATTATCAGGAAATTAAAATAACAGGAAGTGAGGAACGATGACGAAAGAGAGAATTGTAAAGGAGCTTTCCAAAGTCCGGGAACAGCTTGCGGGATTGCAGGCGAGGGAGAGGGATTTGGCGGAACAGCTTCAGATGGCAGAGGATGCGGAGAAGATGAAATTCATTGAAAAGAATAAAATCTCTCTGGATCGGCTGATTCTGTTAAACAAGGTCAGCGAAGAAGAAATTATGCGTCTGCTGAAAGAAAAAGAGCAGAAAGAAGCAGCACAATCAGAAGAAAGGGAGGCTTACAGCCATGAAGAACAGGAAGTTATCATCTAAGGCAGTTATATCACTGATATTGTCCGCTGTGCTATTTACCATGCCTGCGGTAGCGTTTTCTGTAAATGGGAACTACGCAATCAGTGCTTTTGCCGAAGAAACAAAAGAAACCGAAGAATCCAAACCGGAGGAAAGTACGGAGCAGACACCCGGCGAAAGTGAAACTGATGTCAGTACGGAGGAAAATACAGAAAACAGTACCGAGGGAAGCACGGAAGAAACTACGGAGGGCAGCACGGAGGGAAGCACCGAAGGCGGCACCGAAGAGAATACAGAAGGCAGTACCGATGAAAGCACCGGGGATGGCACTGTATCGGGAAATGATAAACCGGAGCCGGTATGTAATTGCGAAGATCAATGCGGTGCGTATGAGTATGACAAAAACTGTCCCGTCTGCGTCACAGATTATAAGCTCTGTACCTATAAAAAACCGAATGTGAGTATCAAAATCAGACAGCCGGAGGAGTGGCATAATGACATTGTTTCCGTTTCTTTCAGTGTAAAAGATACCGCAGATACGGGGAATTTTGAAATCGCAAAGATAGAGGCAAAGGTAGGGCAGAATGGAAGCTGGACAGATGTGACGGAGGAAAAGAAATTAAGGATTTCCGAGAACTGTACCGTGTATGTGCTTGTCACAGACCAGAAAGGCAATACCTATGAGAAGAACCGTGCCATAAAGTGTTTTGATACCGTAAAGCCGACCTTAAATGCGGCAGTCAGTGACGGGCTTTTAAGCATACAGGTACATGATACGGATTCCGGTGCAAAGGCGGTATATGTCAATGGATATGAGTTTACAGATCTGACGGGCGGTACGTTAAATATCCGCCTCCAGCAGTTTGACGCAGGGTATGAGTATTTTACCATTTCTGCAATGGACAATGCCGGAAATATGTCTGAGGTTTATAAAACGAAAAATCCGTACTATAAAGACCCTGCCGATACCAGTGATGGGAATCCAGCGGAGCAGCTCCCGGAGAGTGCGACCCCGACGAAACCGGGGAGTGCTACGGGAACCGTGACGGAGCATACCAAAACAGACAGTAACGGAAATACCACATCACAGACAAGTCCTGCCGAACAGAAAAAGCAGGCAATGAAAGAAGCTGCGGAGGCAGAAAGCGGGAAAACAGAAAGTACGGAAAAATCCGGTCAGGGCAAGGAGTTTTATACTATTCAGACCGCCACGGAGAAAGTTTTCTATCTGATTATTGACCGGGACGGAGAGGAAGAAATGGTATATTTTTTGACTGAGGTTACGGAAAATGACCTGTTAAATGCAACTTCCGATAACAGTGAAACCTTGCCGAAAAATTCCGCTGCGTTGGAATCTGCAATTCCGAATGGGGAGAGTGCATTGCCAAACAACAACGGAGAGCAGGCAGATACAGAGGGAAAGGAAACGGAAACAGAAAAAGGTACGGAAGGTGCAGAGAGTACGGGAAATACAGAGGAAACCGAACCGGAGCCGGAAGTGAAAGAAGCACCGAATCCGATGATTTCGTATGTGCTGATTGGTAGTCTTGCCTTAATCGTTATCGGAGCTGCTTATTATTTTAAGGTTGTCCGCAAGAAAAAAGAGGACTTTATCGAGGACGAAGATGAAGATGAGGAAGATAACGAGGAGTATGAAAACGAAGATGAGGAATCGGAGGAAGATACGGAAGAAGATTTCTTTGACGAACAGGAGGAATAAGGTATGCAGTTGGTGGTTACAGAGAAGCCCAGCGTAGCACAGGCAATTTCCCATGTGATCGGGGCGAAAGAGAGAAAAGACGGTTACATGGAGGGAAACGGATTTCTCGTTTCATGGTGTGTAGGACATCTGGTAGAGCTGGCACAGCCGGAGATGTATTCAGAAGCATGGAAAAAATGGAGCTATGAGAGCCTGCCCATGATACCGGAGCAGTGGCAGCATGAAGTGAAAAAGGAAACAGCAACGCAGTATAAAATCTTGAAAAATCTGATGCACGATACAAGAGTTGAAAGTGTGGTGTGTGCCACCGATGCCGGACGGGAGGGAGAACTTATCTTCCGTCTGGTATATGAACAGGCAGGCTGCCGGAAACCAATGAAACGCCTGTGGATTTCATCAATGGAGGAGAGTGCAATCCGTGACGGGTTTGAAAACTTAAAGCCGGGAAGCGATTATGACAGCCTGTACCAGTCTGCACTTTGCAGACAGCAGGCAGACTGGCTGGTGGGATTAAATGGTACGAGATTATTTACTGTACTGTATGGCGGAAAGGTATTAAAGGTGGGCAGAGTACAGACGCCCACCCTTGCCATGCTGGTAGACCGTGAAGTGAAGATTATGAATTTTGAAAAAGAGCAGTATTACATGGCTCATATTCTGATGGATGGGATAGATGCCATGACAGAACGGATTGACGATAAGGCAAGGGCAGAAAGTATTGCTGCAGCGTGTGAAAGTCAGAGTGGAGTGGTTCGTTCCGTTATAAAGGAAAATAAAAGCGTTGCACCACCAAAACTTTATGACCTTACCACGCTTCAGCGGGATGCCAACCGTATCTTTGGTTTTACTGCAAAGCAGACATTGGAGTACACCCAGAGCCTTTATGAGAAAAAGCTGGTCACTTATCCGAGAACGGACAGCCAGTATTTATCCGATGATATGGAAGAAACTGCAAAAGCGGTAATCGGGGCAGTTTATCAGGCGATTCTCTTTGAGGAACAGACCGGAGCAGAGCCGGATATAAAAAGAGTGTTGAACAGTAAAAAAGTGACCGACCACCATGCAATTATTCCCACCATAGAAATTACAAAGACAGACCTTTCCGCTGTGCCGGAGGGAGAAATGAAAATCTTATCCCTTGTCGCTAATCGTCTGTTATGTGCAACCGGGAAAAAGCAGTTGTATGAAACGGTAAAAGCAGAGTTTTCCTGCGGTGGTTACAGCTTTCATGTATCCGGAAAAACGGTTCTGCAGAACGGGTGGAAAGAATTTGAAGCAGCATTGAAACGTACCTACCGGGTAGAAAAAACAGATGAGGATAAGGAAGAGAAGAAACTGCCGGAGCTTTCTGAAGGCATGACGTTTCCAGTTATCCAGACAAAGGTAACAGAGCATTTCACGCAGCCTCCCAAACATTTTACCGAGGACAGCCTGCTTTCTGCGATGGAACGTGCCGGAGCAGAGGATATGGGCGATGAGGTGGAACGCAAAGGACTTGGCACACCTGCCACCAGAGCTGACATTATTGAAAAGCTGGTCAAAGACGGTTTTGTGAAACGGGAGAAAAAGCAGATGCTTCCCACCGAGGACGGGATGAAGCTCATTACTGTTCTGCCGGATATGGTAAAATCCCCGAAGCTTACAGCAGATTGGGAGAATACGCTGACTTTGGTTGAAAAAGGCGAATACACCATGCAGGAGTTCATGGATGGCATTGAAGATATGGTGCGGGAGCTGGTGCAAACCTACCACAGTATCAGTGACGATCAGAAGTCTTTGTTTGGAACGATGCAGGAAGTGCTTGGAAAATGCCCGAAATGCGGCAGCGATGTAGTAAAAGGAAAATTCGGTGCTTACTGCAAACAAAAATGCGGCATGAATGTGGGTAGGGCAATGGGAGCAACGTTTTCCGATACACAGATGAAAAGTCTGCTTGAAGGGAAAAAGACCCTTGTGAGAGGATTAAAAGGGAAAAAGGGAAGCTACGATGCGTACCTGATTCCGGAGGGAATTGAGGATTATTCTTATATCAAAGACGGAAAGGAAATCAAAGGTTCGCAGTACAAATTCAAGATGGAATTTCCACCGAGAAAAAGCAAGTGAAAAGGAGACAGAAAAATGAATACAGAAATGAAAAAGACCGTTGTTTACAGCACCGGAGATAAAATTTTAAACATTATGAAAGAGCAGGATATGGATATTCCAGAACTTTCTTTGCGGTGCGGTGTCAGGGAAGATGTATTGATGGATATTCTGGCAGGTATCCGGGAAGCAGATATAAGTACGCTCTGCAAAATTGCAGACGGACTGGAGATTTGTGTACGGGAGCTTTGCCCTGATGAAGAAAGCTATGTCGTTCCGGTGGAAAAAGATATCCTTGCAAAGCTCATTGTGATCAGCGAGCTGAAGGAGATGGAATTGGAGGAGCTGATTGGCACAATTCTGGAAAACGGTATCGAAGAACACGGTTTTTATGAATAAGGCGGCGGGGGTTATCCCCTCCGTCATTTTGGAGGAATGCTTATGGTAACAAAATATCAGATGATTTCCTATCTGGCGGAGGATACCGCAAAAGAGATAGCGAAAAACGGGCAGGAGTGGACAAGGTATCTGACTACCGCTGCAAGGCTTTATAAATATCCGTTCAATGAACAGATACTTATTTTTGCACAACGACCGGATGCAACAGCCTGTGCGTCCCTTGAACTATGGAATGAGAAGATGAATTGCTGGGTAAACCGTGGAGCAAAGGGAATTGCCCTGCTGGATACGGAAAATTCCTATACAAGATTGAAATATGTTTTCGATGTGTCCGACGTACATAAGGCAAGGCGGATAGGACGTGATCCGAATTTGTGGGAGTTGCGTGAGGAGCATAAAGAAACAGTCCTGGCACAGCTTGAAAAGACATACGGAGAAACGGATAAAAACAGCTCCTTTGAACAGCGGATAATGGAAATATCCAATCGGATTGCTTTGGATTATTATGAAGAACTTCTGCCGGAAATCGAATATGTGAAAGAGGGCAGCTTTTTAGAGGAACTGGACGAGTTAAATGTAGGTGTCAGGCTTCGTGATACGCTTTCTTCCAGTATTGCTTACACCATACTGTCACGATGCGGTGCAGATATGGAACTGTGGAAAGACGAGCAGGGATTTGAATATATCAGCGACTTTAATACGATGAAAACCCTGTCTGTTGTTGGTACAGCCACCACAGATATGTGCAAGCCGCTTTTAATGGAGATAGGCAGAACCATAGGAGCGTATGACCGCCAGATTGCCCGCAGGAAGGCACATGAAAAAGCTAATGCAGGACGCACACAAACTTCTTTGGAAAATACGGAGAAAGTGCTTGCAAATGAAGCAGATACAGACTATAATGCTTTAAAGCGTGAAAGTGAAAAGGAGCTACAAAACAATCAGGAGATAGAAATACAGAGCAAAAAGGAGGATGCGGCACATGAAACTGACATACGAAAAGAACGGGGATTATCTGATTCCGAACCTGACAGCGAACGAGGAACCGGAGGGAACGCTGACGAAGTACGGTATGATGCGGAAGAACTTCTTACAGGAACACCGGAAAGGGATTTATCAGGGCATGATACTGGCGGGCGAGCTGAAAGCACACTGTCTGGAGATACAGGAGCAGGCAGAGCAGAGAATGGAAGCCCTGAGCGAACAGATGGCGAAAGCAGAGGGAGTGAACGAGGAACTGAAAGCAGCCGATCAGATGAAGTGGGTAGCGAAGATGAACAACATCAGACATTCAGCGGAGGAGATCGTGCTGACGGAACTGATTTACAGTTAGAAAATGACATACAGGAAGAAGAAATACCAGAACCGGATAGTGGAGAACATTCATTATCCGGTTCTTTTTTTCCGAAGCTGTCTGAAACAGAGCAGGGGGAGGACTTACAGCGTGGTATTTTATGCAGTGATGAGTTCCTGAAGCATAAAAGACCGGAAATAGCTGGGTATTTTCAGATAGAGCAGGATGCAAAGATTCAGGCGGATTATCTGAGAAATTCGTTCCGCATGGAAGAATACACCGAGTTCAATATCGGGGAAATGCGGGGCGGCTACCGTGCCGATGAGGACGGTATTACCTTATGGAAAGGCAATTATCTGACCCGTGAAGCGGAAAGCAGGCTGTCATGGGAGGAAGCACGTTTTCTTGTCAATTCCTATATGGAGGACGGAGTATATCTTCTTCCAGGAGAAACCGCAGAGCGGATTGAAACAGCGGGAATGTACCAGCAGCTTGACTTATTTTCCATGTTTACGGAGCAGGCTGGCAATCTTGCCATGAAACAGGCGGAAACAGTGACACCGATACGGTCAGAAACAAAGATACCGCCGGAGCAGATAGCGGATATTCTGCGGAGCGGCGGAGGCAGGGATAACAGCAGAAAGCGTATCTACACCAAATATCAGCAGGGAAAGACACCGGAGGAGATGGCTGCTTTCTTACAGAAAGAGTATGGAACAACCGGAAAGGGCTTTGAATTTGACGGAAAGCAGTTAGCGGTATGGTTCAATGAGGATGGGATGCGTGTCGGATATGGCACATCGACAGAGCGTCCGGTGCTTCAGATGAACTGGCAGGAGGTGGAAGCAAAAATCCGCTCACAGGTAGTAAACGGTACCTATATGGGAGCAAATGAAGCTTATCTGACTGACGAAGCAGAACGTGACCGGATTGCAGGGCATCTCTTTTTCTTTTTCCGGGATGGCATGGGAGAACTGCCGGAGGAGCTTGGGCTAAAAGCAGGAAATTATCCGGAGGCTCATGCAAGAATGATAGAATACCTTTCTACAAAAGAAGGAGTTGAGCTTGTGGCTTCCCACATGGATCAGGCACTTCATCAGCTTGAAACCGGAGAGAAAAAGCTACGTTTCCGTTCAGTTATGCCAAAAGAGGAGCTGCGGGAGGAACTTGACAATCTGCTGATAGAAAAACAAATCTTTCCAACCGCAGACCATGTGGAAATAAAAAGGGAGGATTTTATTACTCAGGACGAGATAGACCATAATCTTGGCAGGGGAAGTGGATATTCACATGGTTCTTTCCGCATCTATGATTATTTTCAGGAAAAGCATGACAGCAAAGAAGCAGCGGAATTTCTGAAAAAAGAATATGGCATTGGAGGCGGCTCTCATGCACTTGCCGGAGCAGACCATAGCTGGCAAGACCACAACTTTAAAGGGATTGAATTAAAAAAGGGAAATATCTGCGAACCTTATGCGAAAGTGCTGCTGTCTTGGAAAGTAGTCGAAAAGCGTATCCGAAAGCTGGTGGCGGAAGATAAGTATTTATCTCCGGCAGGGAAAGAAGCCTATGCCCGGTACAAAGAGGAAGAAGCACAGAAAGCGCTGGAAAAAGCACAGGCGGTAATAGAACGGAAAACGAAGGTTGCCTGTAAAGAAGCCATTGAACGGACGATTTCGGAAAAATTTGACGGGTATCGTCTGCCGAAAGATACACCGGATGAAGTAATCCGAAAATATGGTAGCGAGCGTGTCAGCTATGTACTTGCCAATACTGTCATGCACCTGACGCACGATGGCAGATTTTCTCCCGACAATAAGGCATGGGCAAAAGAAATAGAACCGTATGCCAAGTATGAGAACCGTGATTTGATTGTTTCTTCCCATCCGGCGGTCTTAAATGGATTTATCAATCAGACAAGACGGTATATGGAGCAGGAAAAGGAGATTGCGGCACAGCAGATTACCATTGACGGGCAGTTGTGTTTAAAGATTGATGAATGGAAGTCGGAAGAAAATAACTATGTGCTTGGAAATTCCATGCAGGACAATGCGTTCTTTTACGTACTCATAAACGAAAATGTCCATTTTGAATATGATTACAAACCGAGCAGGGAAGAAATTGAAAACGATTATTTGAATCTCATTGCAATGGAAGATATAGACCGACACGAAGCGGAGGTATTTTCACGCATTGAAGGAACGGAAGATGTAGCGGAAACAGAATCACGATTCTCAGTTGAGGAAACCAGCGATGCCTTTGAGCCGGGACAGGATTTTGCAGTATGGGATCATGGCAGGGAAGATTATTATATAAAAGAGGACGGTACAATTCCCACCTTTGAAACAAAAGAGGAAGCGGAACACTATCTGCAAAGCATGGAACCGGACACTTCTGGACACGATGTCCAAAAGTCAGTGGAAGAACCTGCCATAGAAAAGCCTGTGAAGCAGCCTGCACCAAAGATTGATAAATCCAATGCGGTCAATTTCCACATTACAGACGATGCGTTAGGAGCAGGCAGTGCGAAAGAGAAATTCCGACGAAATATAGAAGCAATCCGTACTTTGGAAAAGGTGGAGAGCGAGAACCGTATCGCCACACGGTCGGAACAGCAGATTTTATCACAGTATGTTGGCTGGGGCGGGCTTGCCGATGCCTTTGATGAAAGCAAATCTGCATGGGCGGGAGAATATCAGCAGTTAAAGGAATTGTTATCGTCGCAGGAGTACGCTTCTGCAAGGGAAAGCACCTTAAATGCCCACTATACCAGTCCTGCCATTATCCGCAGTATTTATGATACATTAAACCGTATGGGATTTGAAAAGGGGAATGTATTAGAGCCTGCAATGGGTATCGGAAATTTCTTCGGAATGCTGCCGGAGAAGATGCAGGAAAGCCGACTTTATGGTGTGGAGCTGGATGGTATTACGGGCAGGATTGCAAGACAGCTCTATCCGAAAGCGGATATTAAAATATCCGGTTTTGAAAAAACAGACTATCCGAATGATTTTTTTGATGTAGCAGTCGGCAACGTGCCATTCGGACAGTATAAGGTAGCGGATAAACAATATGATAAAAATAATTTCCTGATTCATGATTATTTCTTTGCAAAGACATTAGATAAAGTCCGTCCCGGCGGTGTGGTTGCTTTTGTTACCAGTAAGGGAACAATGGATAAAAAAAGTCCGGAGGTCAGAAAGTATCTGGCTCAGCGAGCGGAGCTTATGGGGGCGGTCAGACTTCCGAATACAGCATTTAAGGAAAATGCAGGGACAGAAGTCACTTCGGATATTTTGTTTTTTAAGAAGCGTGACCGTGTGATGGACATAGAACCGGATTGGGTACATTTATCAGAAGATGCAAACGGTATCGCCATGAATACCTACTTTGCGGAACACCCGGAAATGATTGTTGGGAAGATGGAAATGGTCAGCGGTCCCTATGGCATGGAAAGCACCTGCCAACCGGATGCTACAAGACTGTTTGCAGAGCAGTTAATGGATGCGGTCAGCCGGATTGACGGGGAAATCGAAGCAGTGGAGACGGACGAGCTTGCGAATGAGCTGGCAGATGCCACCATTCCGGCAGACCCGGACGTAAAGAATTACAGCTACACACTGGTGGAAGATAAGGTATATTACCGTGAAAATTCCATTATGAAGCCTGTGGATATGTCAGAATCCATGCAGGAACGCATAAAAGGCATGGTAGGAATCCGAAACTGTACGCAAGAGCTTATCAATTTGCAGTTGGAAGAATATCCGGATACTGTGATTAAGGAAAAGCAGAAAGAATTGAATACCCTTTATGATACGTTCAGCAGAAAATACGGTTTAATCAATTCCCAGACCAACAAAAGAGCCTTTAATCAGGACAGCAGCTATTGTCTGTTATGTTCTCTGGAAAAGCTGGATGACGAGGGAAATTTCAAAGGCAAAGCGGATATGTTCACGAAACGTACCATTAAGAAAGCGGAAGTGGTTACAAGCGTGGATACAGCAACGGAAGCTCTGGCAGTATCTTTATCAGAAAAAGCAAAAGTTGACCTTTCTTATATGGCGGAGCTGACCGGAAAAGAGATTGATACAATCAAAGAAGAACTGACGGGCATTATCTTTCAGAATCCGGTCACAGACAGGTGGGAAGCAGCGGACGAGTATTTAAGCGGCAATGTCCGGGATAAGTTGCAAACAGCGAAGATTTACGCCGAAAACCACCCGGAATACAACATAAATGTGCAGGCACTTACACAGGTGCAGCCCACAGAACTGGATGCCAGCGAGATTGAGGTGCGTATCGGTGCCACATGGGTTGAACCGAAATATATTGAAGATTTCATGCGTGATGTTTTTGAAACACCGCAGCATCTCTTCAACCGGAATACAATGGGGATTCAGTATTCCGATGTGACAGGACAGTGGAATGTAAAAGGAAAAAGTGCGGATTACGGAAACAGTCTTGTAAATATGACTTATGGTACAAACCGGAGAAATGCTTATCAGATTTTAGAGGATTCTCTGAATTTAAAGGACAGCCGGGTGTACGATACCGTGATAGAGGACGGAAAGGAAACGAGAGTCCTGAATAAAAAGGAAACCATGATTGCCAGTCAGAAACAGGAGGCAGTCCGGGAAGCCTTTAAGAACTGGGTATTTGAAGATCAGGAACGTAGACAGGACTTGGTGGCGAAATATAACAAGCTCTTTAATTCTACCAGACCAAGAGAATATGACGGTTCCCATTTGAAATTCCCTGGCATGACACCGGACATCGACCTTAGACCGCACCAGTTAAATGCGGTGGCACACCAGCTTTACGGGGACAATACCCTGCTTGCTCATTGTGTGGGAGCAGGAAAGACTTTTGAAATGATTGCTGCAGCAATGGAAAGCAAGCGGTTAGGGTTATGCCAAAAGAGCCTGTTCGTTGTTCCCAATCATTTGACGGAACAGTGGGCGAGTGACTTTTTGCGGTTATATCCCGGAGCAAATATTTTAGCGGCAACGAAGAAAGATTTTGAGCCAGCCAACCGGAAGAAATTCTGTTCCAGAATCGCCACCGGAGATTATGATGCTGTCATTATCGGGCATAGCCAGTTTGAAAAAATCCCGTTGTCGCAGGAAAGACAGATAGGCATTATCGAAAGACAGATTGATGAGATTGAGCTTGCCATAGAGCAGGCGAAAGCAGATAACGGGGAGCGTTACACCATTAAGCAGATGGAAAAGTCCAGAAAATCCCTTATGACAAGACTGGAAAAACTCAACGATACTTCCCGGAAAGATAATGTTGTAACCTTTGAGCAGTTAGGTGTGGACAGGCTGTTTGTAGATGAAAGTCACAATTATAAGAACCTTTTTCTATACACGAAAATGCGGAATGTGGCGGGCATTGCACAGACGGAAGCACAGAAGTCCTCCGATATGTTTGCTAAGTGCCAGTACCTTGATGAGCTGACTGGCGGAAAGGGCATTACGTTTGCTACGGGTACGCCGATCAGCAACAGTATGACGGAGCTTTACACCAATATGCGGTATCTTCAGTATGGTACGCTTCAGAAGATGGGATTAGGGCATTTTGACAGTTGGGCAGCTTCTTTTGGAGAAACACAGACCGCCATTGAGCTGGCACCGGAGGGAACAGGATACCGGGCAAAGACAAGATTTGCAAAATTCTTCAATCTGCCGGAGCTGATTGCACTTTTCAAGGAGAGTGCGGATATCCAGACACCGGATATGTTAAAGCTGCCTGTGCCGGAAGCAGAATATGAGAACGTGGTGCTGAAACCCAGCGAATATCAGAAAGAGATGGTAACATCGCTGGCAGATCGGGCGGAGGCAGTGCGTAACAGACTGGTAGAGCCGCATCAGGATAATATGCTCAAGATTACCAACGATGGAAGAAAACTGGCACTCGACCAGCGTCTGATCAACGATATGCTCCCCGATGAGGAACATTCCAAAGCAAAAACCTGTGTGGATAAGGCATTTGAGATTTGGGAAGATACCAAAGGGGAGAAATCAGCACAGCTTATTTTCTGTGATTTATCGACACCGAAAGGAGATGGTACATTTAATGTCTATGAGGATATAAGAAATAAACTGATGGAAAAAGGTGTTCCCGCAGAAGAAATCGCCTTTATACATCAGGCAAATACGGAGCTTAGGAAAGCGGAGCTGTTCAGTAAGGTAAGAAGCGGACAGGTTCGTTTTTTATTGGGTTCTACTGCAAAAATGGGAGCCGGGACAAACGTGCAGGACAGACTGATTGCTCTGCACCACCTCGATGTACCGTGGCGTCCGTCTGATATTGAACAGCAGGAGGGGCGTATTTTGCGGCAGGGCAACAGGAATCCAAAGGTTAAGATTTTCCGGTATGTGACAGAGGGAACATTTGACAGCTACTCATGGCAGCTTATCGAGAATAAGCAGAAATTTATCGGTCAGATTATGACAAGCAAATCTCCGGTGCGAAGTTGTGAGGATGTGGACGAAGCAGCACTTTCTTATGCAGAGGTTAAGGCTCTGGCAACGGGGAATCCCTATATAAAAGAAAAGATGGATTTGGATATTCAGGTCAGCAAGCTGAAACTGATGAAAGCCAACCACACCAGTCAGAAATACCGTCTGGAGGACAACATTGCAAAGCATTATCCACAGCAGATAACCATTCTGAAGGAGCGTATCAGTGGCTTGCAGGCAGATATTCAGACTGCAAAAACCAATCTCCCAGCAGATAAGGAGTTTTTCTCTATGAGGGTCGGGAATAAGGTCTATACGGATAAAAAAGAAGCTGGAACTGCACTTGTGGAGATGTGCAAAGAAATCAAGAGCGTTAATGCTCCGGCAGTCATTGGAGAGTATGCAGGCTTTAAAATGGCGGTGTCCTTTGATTCCTTTAACCATAAATTCGTTATGAACATCAAAGGACAGCTCAGTCATAATCTGGAGATTGGTGTTGACCCGCTGGGTAACATTTCCCGTATCAACCATGCGTTGGAAGCCATGACAAAGGAACTGGCAGAAGCATCCACAAAGCTGGAGAATGTGGAGCGTCAGCTTGAAACAGCGAAGGTAGAGGTTACAAAGCCATTTGCACAGGAAGCAGAGCTTTCAGAGAAGTTAGACCGCCTTTCTGCCTTAAATGCCCTGCTCAATATGGACGAAAAGGGAGATGACGGAATAGGTATGGAAGATGATAAATCGGAACTGGGTACTGAGCAGGTGGCAGATACCAGAAAACCGTATCCCATAGAAAATACCCGACATAATTATGCTGTGGAGAATGGAAATCCGCAGGGAATGAGGCTCACAGCAGCGATGGCGGATAAGCCGGCACAGAGGGTATCCTTGAAAGAAAAGCTTGAGACTATGAAAGTAAAGGCTGCGGGGAATAATATAGAAAATTCCGTGCAAAGAGATAAGGGGAAGGAGGAGTATTTGTAATTATTATATTTCTTTTTATGCAAATATGAAATATAATATTAGTTCAAGGGAAATATAGTGATAGAGCGATTTGGAAAAAGCTAAAGAGAAATGGAGACAACGTAATACATAAAAATGGAAATTGAATTTGTCAGACACTGTCTGACAAATTCGGAAAGGATATATTATGAATGATTTAGAGCAGACAAATATGCTTCAGCCATTGGTGGATGAGATTGAAACAGCAGTTTCAAATGCCAAAAAAGAGATAGCTGAAAAAGTAAACAGTGTAATTACAGAGACGTATTGGAAAATCGGAAAATATATTGTTGAGTTTGAGCAGGATGGAAATGTTAAAGCAGCATACGGTTCAAAATTATTAACAACACTCTCGCATCAATTAACTTTGCGATTGGGACGAGGATACAGCCGCCCAAACCTCAACAATATGCGGAAGTTTTATCTTTGTTATGAGAATTGTCAGACGGTGTCTGACAAATTGACATGGTCGCATATTTGTGAGCTGATAAAGATTGATGATGAATTAGAAAGAAGTTTTTACGAAAAAGAATGTTATAAGGAAAAGTGGGATGTAAGAACACTCAGGCGACAGATGGATTCCGCTTTGTTTCTTAGATTAGCTACAAGCAGAGATAAAGAAGGAATTCTGGCACTTGCCAGAGAGGGAATTACTTATGACAAGCCAGAGGATGTTATCAAGGATACTTACACATTAGAATTTTTGGGACTTCCGGAGAAAGAGCGTTATAGTGAGGAAGACTTGGAGCAGAAAATAATAGATAATCTCCAAAAATTCTTGTTGGAATTAGGAAAAGGATTTACCTTTGTGGGCAGGCAGTATCCCTTAACTGTAAACAATATTCATTACCATGTGGACTTGGTATTTTACCACAGAATTTTGAAATGCTTTGTGCTGATTGATTTAAAGAAAAATTCCGTCCAGCATATAGACATCGGTCAGATGAATATGTATATGGGGTATTTCGCAAAAGAAGAAAATATGGCAGATGATAACCCACCGATTGGCATTATCCTGAGTCATAACAAAGATGAACTGCTTGTAGAATATGCAACTTACGGTATGGACAGCAATTTATTTGTTTCAAAATATGAATTGTATCTGCCAAATCGCAATGAACTCCAAAAATTAGTGAACAATATTTTAGAGAAGGATACAGAAAAGAAAGAAGAGTAATAAAAAAGCAATCTAAAAAAGATGCAAATTGAATAGGCATATCGAAAAAGACAATCAGAGATGGTTGTCTTTTTTGCGTGGAAAAAAGAAAGGATAATCGAATTATGGCAGATAAAAATACAGTTTACATGAGTGAAAAACAAAAAGTCAAAGAGATCACGGATAAGCTGGAAGCTGGCTTGAAAGAGCTTTTTGAAAGTGAAAAATATAAAAGCTATCTCAGCACCATGTCAAAATTTCATAATTACAGTTTTAACAATACGCTGCTGATTGCCATGCAGAAGCCGGAAGCTACGCTGGTGGCAGGCTATCAGGCGTGGCAGAAGAACTTTGAGCGGCACGTCAATAAAGGAGAAAAGGCAATCCGTATTCTTGCACCAGCTCCTTATAAAATCAAAGAGGAACGTGATAAGTTAGACCCTGTAACGGGAGAAATGATGTTTGATGAAAACGGTATGCCGCAGAAAGAGGAAACAGAGGTTACCATTCCTGCCTTTCGTGCGGTATCTGTTTTTGATGTATCGCAGACGGATGGCAAGCCTATTCCGGAACTGGAAGTGAATGAGCTGTTATCTACGGTGGAGGGATATGAGGATTTTGTCCAGGCGCTTATGAATATTTCTCCTGTTCCGATTGCATTTGAAGATATTCCCGGCGATTCCAAAGGGTATTTCAGTACAGCAGAAAAACGGATTGCTGTTCAGGAAAATATGAGCGAAAGCCAGACTTTGAAAACAATGGTGCATGAGGTGGCTCATTCCATGCTGCATGATAAAGAAGTTAATCAGAGCATGGATATTCCGGTAAAGGACAGGAATACAAAGGAAGTGGAAGCGGAGAGTGTGGCTTTTACAGTGTGCCAGCATTTCGGTATAGATACATCCGATTATTCCTTTGGATATATCGCAGGCTGGAGCAGCGGTAGGAATATGAAAGAGCTGAAATCTTCCCTTGATACAATCCGAAAGACAGCTTCAGAACTGATTACAGGCATTGAGGGGGCAATGCAGGAGCTTCAGCTTAACCGGGAGATGGAGCAGGAACATGGAAAGGAAAGCATTCTGCTGGTACATAACGAGGATTTTTCAGAATACAATCTTGTCAGTGTCCGTGGAATGGACAGTGCAGAACTTATATCCGCTCTTTCTACCATGAATGAAGAGGATAAATCGAATATATCATCTTATCTTGAAAGCAAAGGAGCATGGACTACCGAACTTGCTGACGAGCAGACGGAAGAAGCGGAGGAATATCATATTGATGTCCGCTATAACATGGATACAGACGAGCTTATTGATGTAAAGGAAAGAGTGGAACAACCCATTGATACCAATTTATCTGTCATGGGGCAGGCAGAACAACTTATCAATCAGTTGGAGGCAGAAAAAAATATTTTCACGTCTGAGGAGCGAAATCTGATTGTAAATTATGCCTATAAACTTGATGATATGAATAAAACAAGGGAACTTGCAGAGAAACTGGCATATAGGGAGCAGTATGTCCAACAGGATGTGGCATTGACCATAATTGATGCAAAGGCGGAGATTGATGCCCTGCCTGATCCGATGATTGGTTTGTCGGAAATGAGGGAATATGGCTATCAATGGAATGAAATGCTGCCATTAACACAAGAGAAAGCATTGGAATTATTTGAACATGATTTGCATGTATATTTGCTTCATACTGACGGTACGGAATCATTGGCAGAAAGCAGGGAGCGTATAGAAGAGCATGAAGGTATCTTTGGGGTTGAAAAGGAAACATGGAATAAAGCATTGAAACAGCAGACTAAGATTACACTTATCTTAATGGACGAACAGGAGCGAGAATATACATACCCGTATCCAGTTGTGGCTGTCGATATAGAAGAAATGGGTGGGGATAGAACTGCGGTATTCAAGACCTCAGAGCCTATTTCAGATACTGATGTGGCAGAAATTCATAATGCTTTTTATGGAACTGATTTGGAATTTGAAATAGAAAAAGAATTAGGTATCACATGGGTGGAATCTATTAACTATGAGGACGGATCTGTTATTACACCTGAAATGGCAAGAAAAGAGCAGCTCCTATATGCTAGTACTGATAAATATGGAATTTATCAATTAAAGCCTAATCTGGAATTAGATTCCTTACGTTTTGAGGGGACGGAATCCTTAAAGCGTATGGGCATTACAAAAGATAATTTTGATGCAATTAAACCAGAGAATTATACACTTTTATATGTGGGCGAATTATCTGAACTGCAAAAAGAGACGCAGGGGGCAACTTTAGAGGCAATCTTTGAAAAATTCAACCTTGACCACCCAGAAGATTTCAGAGGACATTCGCTATCTGTCAGCGATATAGTGGTGCTTCATCAGAACGGACAGAATACGGCTCATTTTGTGGATTCTTTTGGATATACGGAAATACCGGATTTTTTACGGGAGCAGACACCGGAAAAGGAAGAAATGCAGGACACTTCTGGACACAATGTCCAAAAGACAGAACCGGAAATAGATGGAGATGAAATCATTGATCTTGGCGATGAAACAGAACAGGTGCTTGCGGAAATGAAAAAAACTTTGGAAAGTGAACAGGAAACAGAACTGGCATTTTCTATTGCAGACCGTTTTATCAGCATTCAGGAAGTGGATGGCGGTTATGATTATTCCATTATGGGAGCTGATTATAAGGAGATTGACGGAGGAATTTATGATAATCCTGATGTGACGATAAGGGAAGCCTTGCATGATATTTTAGAGGATTTGAAGTCACAGCCGGATTACAATGGTGCAAAAGGAAATATCCAAAGAGAAGATGAACTGATACCGATGGATTATGATGGACTGATGGAAAAAGCAGAGGAAGCAAATCGTATTATTCCGGAGAGTACACCAAGCAGTGTGGTGGCAGATTTTAAGGCAAAGACCGGGGAATTATTCCACGATATTAGTGAAATGAATCCGGAAGAAATCGAGGAAACTGTGAAATGCCATGTGCAGGCGAAGATTGAAGAGTATGATATTAATGCAACAATCGTGGATGTTGCTGTAACAGGAAGCAGATGCAGGGGATTAGAGCATGAAGGTTCTGACCTTGATGTGGTGGTGGAACTTTCCACAGCGGAACGGGAGGACGATTTATTTAATGCCTTTAATGAGGATGGACTTCATATCGGAGAAGTAAAAGTTGACATCAATCCAATTACAGCCCAACGCACAGGTACGCTGGAATCCTATCTGCCACAGGTGGAAGAATATTTGGAGGGCGTCAGACAGGTAAGAGAGCAGGAAAAGGAGAGCGCAGAAGTAACTTTAACTGTTTCGGAATGTGGAGAATTTCATAATCTTGGTGAGTGTTATGAGAATATTCCTACGGTGGATGAAGCTATAGCAATCTGGAAGCAGATACCTTCAGAGCGGATGAATGGTATTCCGGCAATCGGAATCAATATCCTAGGGAGAGGGGCGGAACCCTACGAGGATTACGAGATTGATGTTTTATCTGGAAAGAGGATTGACCTTGGGGTTTTGGACTATGTTCCTGATATTAAAAACAATCCGCAGGCAATGGAAGTCATTACGGAACTGGTGGCTAAATTGCCCGATATGGAGATAGATGGCGTGATGAGTGAAGAAATGGAAGCAAGAGTGTGGGAACTGCGTATGCCGGACTTGCCACAGGAGGAACAGCTTGCAGTAGAACTTGACCGACTTTCCTACGATTATGATACTGTACTGTATCACGATAGTACAAGAAATATGACCGAGAATGTATCAGAGCTTGCAGAATCCATAAAACAGGGCGATACCGGACATTTAACAACGTGGCTTGCAGACATTATTTCGGAGGGAGCTGTACCAGAGGAAATAAAACGAGCAACGGAGCTTCTGGAAAAACTGACAGAGTATAAGCCGCTTGCCAAGATTGAGGAGGCAGAAGAACAGAATTATAATATGATTGATAATGTGCTGAATAATGGTGTTGGGGAGAAAGCCCAAAGGGAAAAAAATAAGAGAATGGAGGAGAAGCCTCCAGCAAGGGTTTCCTTAAAAGTTCGTCTTGCAGAGAAAAAGGCACAGGTAGAAGGGAAATCGAAAGAACATGATGTTCAGGAAAATGAAAAGAAAAGTCATAGGGAGATGTAAGTGATGAATAAGAGATTTACCGTAGAAGAAAGTAATTTAATCAGTATTTTTATGGAAGAAGGTATAGATTCAGATGTGGGCGGCAGAAAAAAGGTCATAAATGGTATTGATAAAGCACTGAAATATCTGGAGGATGATGAGATGGTTGAATTGTCATTATGTGTCCTTGTAAAATTAAAGGAATTGACGGATCATGAATTTATGAAGATGGAGTTTGTAGCGGCAGAGTAACATCAAACGTAAGGCAGAGCATGGCTTTTGGAGGCTGTGTTCTGTCTTTTTGAATAAGAACTTGACTGATAAATATTACGGGTGTAATATTTATAACGAAAGGAATTAAATTTTTTTACCCTAAAATCTTACACTTGTAATATATAAGCGTAGTACATTGATACGAATAAGAAATGGAGGTAACGATGAAGGAAAAACATAGAACCAAAAGAATACAAAGATATAGAAAAATGTTGGGCATTATAGTGTTGATATTAACAATTACTTTGATTGGAGTAGTTGTGAGTGCAACAGTATTATATAAAAGAAAAAATTCGTGTAAAACACCAGATACTATCTTAGTAGAGTATATGATGCATATTCCAAAACAAGAATACGAAGAAATGTATGCAATGATTGATTTGGAGTCATCTGGATATATCAGTAAGGAAGATTTTCTGAAGAGAAATTCCACTATTTATGAGGGAATTGAAATGCAAAACATGTCGATAAAAAATGTCGAGTATGTGGAGGAAGATAAAAAAGTAACATATTTGACTTCGTTTGATACAGTGGCAGGAACTATCAGCTTTGAGAATGAGGCATTTTTTATAAATGGAGAAGAAGGATATAAATTGGTTTGGGATGATTCCATGATTTTTCCTAATCTGACTTCTGCAGATAAAGTAAGAGTTTCCACTACACAGGCAGAGCGAGGAGAAATTCTGGATAGGAACGGACGTGTCCTTGCAGGAAAAGGTACAGCATCTTCAGTTGGAATTGTTCCGGGCAAGTTGGAAAACAGAGAGGAAGCAATCGCACAGATTGCAGGACTATTGGAAATCACAACGGAAGTGATAGAAAAGAACCTGTCTGCAAAGTGGGTAAAGGATGATTCTTTTGTACCTATTAAAACGATTCCAAGAGTGGAAGAAATTGAGTTAATGTCTATCAGTCCAGAGGAAGAAGTTTTAAAGGAGAAAGAAAGGCATGATAAGTTGCTGGAGATTCCCGGAGTGATGATATCTGATGTTGAAGTGCGTGAATACCCATTAGGGGAAGCCGCTGCGCATTTGGTCGGGTATGTTCAAAGCGTTACTGCGGAAGATTTAGAGGAACATGCAGGAGAAGGTTATACAGCCAATAGTGTAATCGGCAGAAGCGGAATGGAGGGCTTGTTCGAGAAAGAACTGAAAGGCCAGAACGGTTGCAGGATTTACATTGTAAATTCGGAAGATAAAGAGAAGGAGGAACTGGCTTGTATCCTGGTACAGCATGGGCAGGACATCCGGCTTACGATAGATACTGATTTGCAGGTTTCCTTGTACGAACAGTTTAAGGAAGATAAAAGCTGCTCAGTAGCCATAAATCATTATACCGGAGAGGTATTGGCTTTGGTCAGCACACCGGCCTATGACAATAACGATTTTATTATGGGATTATCGAGTGAGCAGTGGACTGTACTTAACGAGGATGAGAATAAGCCAATGTATAATCGGTTCCGGCAAGTGTGGTGTCCGGGATCTACCTTCAAACCAATTATAGCTGCGATTGGTTTACAATCAGGAGCAATCGATCCAATGGAAGATTACGGGAACGTAGGATTAAGTTGGCAAAAAGATGCATCGTGGGGTTCATATCATGTAACAACGCTTCATGCGTATGAACCAGTCATTTTAGAGAATGCCTTGATTTATTCTGATAATATTTATTTCGCAAAAGCAGCATTAAAGATTGGATCGGATGAGTTGGAGAATTCTTTGATACGGCTTGGTTTCAATGAGGAACTACCATTTGAGATTAAGATGGCAGAATCTCAGTATTCCAATACAGAAGGCATTGAAACTGAAATACAGTTAGCTGACAGCGGTTACGGACAAGGACAGATTTTAGTGAACCCGTTGCATATGGCATGTATTTATTCTGCTTTCTGTAATGAGGGAAATGTAATAAAGCCTTATTTGGTATATCAGAATGAAGCGGAAGCTGAGTATTGGATTCCGGGTGCCTTTTCTAACGAGACAGCAAGTCGTGTATTGGAAGGAACAAAGAAGGTTGTGAATGATTCTAATGGAACTGGATATGCAGCCCATCGAGATGACATTCTTTTAGCAGGAAAAACAGGTACGGCAGAAATAAAGGCATCGAAGGATGATACTTCGGGTACAGAATTAGGATGGTTTGCAATTTTTACAGCAGAAGATACGGAATGTCCTATATTGATTATCAGTATGGTAGAAGATGTGAAAGGAAGAGGAGGAAGCGGATATGTTGTTAAGAAAGACAGCCTGGTTCTGGAAGAGTGGTTTAGCAGTCATTAGTTTTGTACTGATGTTTAGTATTTCGGGGTGTAGCGATACACCACCGGAAGAAGATACAGTTTCGGAAACAGTAATTGATGTTCAGGACGTTTCAGAAGAAGAACAGGAGAATGAAGAAGAAATTATAAACATCTGCATAGATCTTTATGACAAGGCAGCAGAGGAAAATAAGTTAGATGATTTGGAAATAATTCGGAGTATTGTTAAGTTATGTGAATTACAATCTGCTCGTTACAGATTGGGATAGCAGCAATGTGGAGGACATTCTGATGCCTTGTATGTATGAAGATGTTTATAGGATTTCTACGGGGGAAAATCTGAAAACTGAGGGTTGGAAGATTCCGGCAGAGGAATATGAAAGGATAATGACTACTTATTTTCCGGTATCGGTAGAACAGTTGAGAGAGCATTGTGGATATGATGAGGGCAGCAATAGCTATGAATATGAGATGATTTATGCCAGCCCATACCCACCTTTCGGAGAAGTAGTTGACTATACAAAAAATGCGGATGGAACGATTACACTTATCGTGGATGGAGTATGGCCGGATTATAATTCTGATCTCGCTTTTCGGAATACGGTTGTGGTCCAGCCATTTGAAGACGGAACTTTCAGGTATCTTTCCAATTCTATAGAACAAATAGAGTTGGAACTGCCGCCAATAGCAAAAGCACATTAAATTTGCTTTGAAAGAAAGGATGATATTATGGCATTAAAGAAAAAAAGCATTTTGCTGAGTATGGCATTTCTGATTGGATGCTTCGTATGTGCCTGTGGAAAAGAAGATAGTATTGTGGATGAATCTCTTGTGAAAGATACGGAAGATGTATCTTCCACGGAGGAGATAAAAAGTGCCGAGGAAGAGGCTGCAGAACAATGGGAAAAGGGCTACGACCTTCCAGTAGATGAACAGGAAAGGGAAGAAGCTGAGACTGACTGTAAAAAGCTGATGGAACATTATCTTGATATTTATGAAACTGCAGATAAAGGGATAGCATCTAATGTTGCTTTGGATGATCAAACGATTTTGGAAATGCAGAGGAAGCTAAAGGATGCAGGATGTCCGGTTACAACAATGGTAACATATTCTAACATGGAGAATTATGAAAGTGTTGACAGTTTTCTGAAAGAATGTATGGAAGGGAAAAGTGGTTCTGCAGTAATTTATGAAGTCCACAACGATGGTGGATTGGGCAGAATGAAATTCATTTTTGATGGAACAGATATGTATGTTGTAAGTACAATAGGAATCTGGAATGCTGATAATAAGCCGGGGATTTCATACATTTCCTATACAAGACTAAAAGAGTGGAAATATACAGATAAGGGATGGTTCTGCTACGAGTTGTGTGTGCCGGAGCCACCGGAGGTCAGTGAAATTGTGGATGGAAGCTGCGTGATTAGAATAAAACCTATGACAGAGGAACAACGAGAGATGTCTGAGCGCCTCGTCTTGGGACTTGGATATCAGGGACAGAACCTTTTGTGTTCCAACTGGAATACGGAAAATATGAGAGAATTGGATTATAACGGAATGTTTGAATATCTGTATGGAATGAAATATGGAGAAAAGTTCAATTCCGAAGATTATCCAAATGGTATTCAAAAAGAAGAATTCGAAAGTCTGATTATGGAATATCTTCCGATAACAGCGGAGCAGATACAAGAGTACGCAGTATTTGACGAGGAAAACCACACATATGATTGGGCTCGATTAGGATGTGGAAATTATGCACCTACTTTCTTTGGAACTTCTCTGCCGGAGGTTATCGACATCAAAGAAAATGAGGATGGGACAATCACATTAACAGTTGAGGCGGTTTGTGATATGGTTATTTGCGATGATGCAGTCATAACCCATGAACTTACGGTAAGGTTTGCAGAGGATGGCAGTTTTCAGTATTTGGGGAATAAAATCCTAAATGACGGAATTATGCATATACCTGATTACCAATACCGTATTAAAGATTGATTTGATAATTGTGGTGTTCTATGGTAATCTTACAGGTGTAAGAAAGGGGGACACATGAAGAAACTAAAATTAGTTGGAATATTGGCAGCAGTTGTATTAATAGGAGGAGTTGTTTCAATTCCGCTTATAAATAACCACACTGCCTATAAAGTGGAAAAAGCATTATGTGAAATCCCGCTGCCAGAGGAAACGGAATTGATAGAGTCGCTGTCGCAGGCAGGGAAGCTGACGGGTAACGGAAATGGAATGCAGTATTTCGGAGCAATTCTAATTCGAAGTGACTTGTCTTTGGAAGAATTGGATGCTTACTATTCAAGGTACAGAAGTAATGAGTGGGAATGTTTGGTGAAAATTCAGGAAGGGCAGTCCATTGAGGGGATTGATCACGGGACACTACAATTTGCGGAAGAAATAAAGGACAGGGGTTATTACATTGTATATTCTTGGGGAAGTGAAAATTCTCTATTGGATGAATTGGATATACGTGGACACTAAAAACGAGATGGAGACAAATTATGAAGAAAATTTCTAATATATGTGGTTTTATTGGAATTGCTATATATGCGGTGCTGATGATTCGCATTTCAAATCTATGTCAATACGGTGGGACGAAAGTGGACTTGATTCCAATATTGATTTTGGGTGTTGTTCTTATAGCAACAATCATTTTTGGAATTGTTAGCAGTAGAAAAGAAGAAAAAATTGAAAAAGGTAAACTGTTCTGGGGGAAATGTATTGTAGTTGTTGCCCTGACCATTTTGTTTGGAGGCAGGATTATTTATTCGGCAATCCCTTATAATGGTGCATTGTCATGGAAGATTGACGAATGGCGTAACCAAAAGAAAATTGAACTTACTCATACCAACTTCTTTGAGACAGGTGTAGAAGGAATCTTGGAAGACATTGAGACAGAGTTGGATTTACCGGATGAACTTTATGTTCAAAATAAGTTCCAGCTTTCCTTTGACAAAGATGGTGAAATTCAGAGTATTTATACTTATATGTATGGAAGATATGAAAATGGAGACGAAAATACATTCCTTATTGACTATGATGTGGATGCAGATTCAAAAATGACTGTGTGTATTAATGGAGTTGCGAGCAAATCTTACGATGATGACATGAGATTACAGCCGATGCTTGAAATTTTGAAAAACGCTGATTACAAAACAAGAGTAAATAACTGGGCTGTGGAAGGATATGCAGACGATTATGAAATTCTCTATTATGGCAAGCGGGAATTTAACACAATGGAAGGATTTGTATATCTTCAAGGTGATGTGGATGGTGACGGAGTGGACAACACAGACAATGCCATTTATTCGGAACTGAATGGTGGAGCTGTTTATGGATATGAAGTCTCGCTTCATATTCCAAGTGAATCTGAGGTGACTCCGGTACGTTATTTTATGGAACCGGAAGTGATTCCATTAGAAACTATCATCGACAGGGAGGAAGAGCAGACTATTGATGATGCTAAAGAAACAGAATCCTGGTATGTAGATAATTCCAACGGTTCTGTATATTACTGGTTGTCTGAGAATAAAGAAATTGGATGGAGATTAGTAGTTACTGATGCGGCAGCAGGAAGCCGTTATTATGAATTGGAAAAGTCATCAGATGGTGGTGAAACATGGAATGTGATAAATGCCAATCCGTTTAACAACAAGATTGGCGTGGCACTGGGAATAGAATTTTACGATGAAAATCTTGGTGTGATTGGTATGACAGGCGCTTCACAGGATGCCTCAACTTTATATGTGACATCAGATGGTGGAGTTACTTTTACACAGATGGAATTTCCAATGGAAGAGGTTACGGAACTGCCGGATATTGCTGATGAACTAGGATACACAATCGCAGATTATGATTACGCAGAGATGCCACAAGTATCCGATGGACAATGGACTGTAATCATCAAGGCAGAATACAGCAGTTACGAAGGCTTGAGATTTACATCTAACGACAATGGAAAGACATGGATGTATGAGGGATTAAGTACAGGCGAAGGTGATTTACAATAAGAAATAAAAGATACGAATAGTGTTAAAACACAAAAATATCCTGTTATATATACATATAAGAAATATCTATTACCCATTTTCTGTGTCAGCAACTTTCTATCCATATTTCTTCATAAATTGCATGATTGTTTTCGAAAATCATAATATCCACAGCAAGATACCTAAAAGAAATGATACATCATTGATAATGTATCGCATACTCTGTGTCTGTATATAACCTCATATTGCACCTGTACTCTCACATCCGTTCTTCTAATCGCAGAAAATTCCGTAAAAGTTCATTTTTCATCTTCAGGCACTCAATTTCTTACTGATATTCTCTGATACTAGCTGGTTCTGTCTGTTTTTTAGGACGTCCTCTGTATTTTAGCAGAAGCCCAGCAATAAGACGAGTCTATTCCCGATTATAGTAATTGATTCAGTTTTCAATTTGTCGAATCTCTAATTAAAAGTATTTTACAAGCTTACGGATTGGTTTTTCCTACTTTACACATAGCAATCAGCTTTGGTTCAATTATTTGATATGCGTGTATTTACTTTTTGCTATAACAAAACCTGCTCATATAATCAAGTGTTTTTTGTTGAAACCACAGGCTCCTTATGTGATTCTATTATTTTAAATAAGGGGGCTTTTTGTCATTGTCCGTTTTTATTGGTTCAGTTCACTTTTTATGCTCAGATACAATAGGAAAAATTATTTTAAATTTTGCTTGACTTTTAAATATTACTATTGTAATATTTAAAGCGTGCTTCACACAATAGACTTATTGCTATATTTTCTCAACTAAAATTTTATATTGACAAATACATATAGAATTCATTTTATTTATAAAGAGAGGTGACAAAACATTTTCAAAATCTTAATACAAATATGTTGAGAAAAGATAAACTATGTTGGATTATAGTTCGTAAGCACAACTAAAATGAATGGTTTACTAAATTTAACCTAAATAAAGAATTATATATTGTGACAAATACAACTCTCATATCCTTTAAAATGTAAATACTACTATTTTATTATGGATTTGCAATGAAAAACTTGAAAGGTGGAGATAATATATTACAAATGCATAAGTTAGCTATATGAAATGATATAAATGCTTCAAAAATTCAAAATTCTATGTATAATCTATATTTTAGGAGGATAAAGTTATGAAACACAACAAAATTACCATAAGTATTTTAATGATCTTTGTCATATTATTATCTGTTGGATGTAGTAATAATCAAGAAAACATTTCTGATGGCAATGAAAATGTTAATGCAGATTATGATTTTCTATTTCAAGAACTGGAAGAAAAATATGATGCTACATTAGGAATTTATGCACTTGATACAGAAACTAATAAAGAAATTTCTTATAATGCAGATGAAAGATTTGCATACTGTTCAACATATAAAGCTTTAGCTGCCGGTGCCATTTTAGAAAAATACTCTATTGAAGAACTTGATAATGTAATATATTTTGAAGAAGAAGATGTTTTATCTTATGCACCAGTTGCAAAAGATAAAGTAGATACTGGAATGACTATTAGAGAAATATGTGATGCTGCAGTTAGACAAAGCGATAATACTGCTGGAAATCTACAATTTACTCTTCTTGATGGACCTAATGGTTTTAAACAATCATTAAGTAAAATTGGTGATACTGTAAGTGAGCCTTCTAGAATAGAAACTGAATTGAATGATGCTGTACCTGGCGATATAAGAGATACTAGTACTCCTAAACAATTGGCTTTAAATTTAAAAGAATATGCAACTGGAGATATATTGTCAGATGATAAAAAAGAGATTTTTATAGATTGGATGTCAAATAATGCAACTGGTGATGAATTAATTCGCGCTGGTGTACCAAGTGATTGGATTGTGGCAGATAAAAGTGGTGCTGGTTCTTACGGAACACGAAATGATATCGCTATTGTAACACCCCCAAATAAAAAACCTATATTTGTAGCTGTACTTTCAAAAAAAGCAGAACAAGATGCAGAATATGACAATAAACTGATAGCAGATGCCACAAAAATCATCTTTGATTTAATATCATAAAAATTGATTCACTCAAAAATAAATTAATATACCAAAATACAATTACAAAAGTTTTATCTTAGAAACTCTCAAAAAGAACCATAGATAAGATTCTTCTATGACGATATAGGTGAAATACTTGAATTCAAGCATTTCACCTTTTTTGTAAGGATATGTAGAAAAGTCTATAAATAAGGATGCTTCTATAACAATTTGGAATACTTAAAATTAGAGATTTGAACCTTATGTTATAAATACTATCGGGTAAAAGATTGTACGACTGACTATGACCTTTACCCGATTTTATTATGTTTTATTTCCAGATATTCATGTCTGACAAGATAGACATGGTTATTTCAGTTGCGTTGCCTCCGGTAGCATCGCTGTCTGCACTAATGTTGGTGGCAAAAAAGTATGTATTATCTGCAGTTTCGATATAACCGATGAACCATCCGTTTACATCCTGTCCATTCACACGTCCGGTTCCGGTCTTTCCGTAGAATGTTCCGGCATTGGAAGCTGAAAGGCAGATGGCATCTTTTACGGCATTGATATTTTCAGGGGCGAAGCCGAAACTGTTATTCTGCAGCTTGGTTAAAAGTTCGACCTGTTCTATTGGAGAGATTTCCAAGGAGGATTCCATCCAATAAGAGGAGAAATCGCCACTCATGTTTTCGTTACCATATCCGATTTCTTGAACATAGCTGTAAACGTCAGAGGTTCCAAGCTGTTCGTCTACTGCTTGAAAATACCAATTCACAGAGGAGTTCATTGCAGACTGTAAGGTCTGATCTGCGTTCCATGCTTCAAATGGATAGGTTTCTCCATTCCATGCAATGAACGAATTTTCTGGTGTAATGACGCCTTCTTCCAATCCGAACAAAGCATCGTATATCTTGTAGGTGGAGTTTGGAGCAACCCGTAAGGTGGCATGCTCCATGTCATGTATACTCCATGCATCGTTTTCCAAATCGTATAAAACAAAGCTGCCTTCGTATTCTCCGAAGTATGTGGAGAGGTCTACATAGGAAATATTCTCAGAAGAGGAATCCCATTGGTAGTGGCTTCCATCTGCTGCGTATGTAGAAATAAAAGGTGCGAATCCAAGGAGAAGGACAGCAGTCAACATGAATGCAGTCATACCTTTTACTCTTTTTATAAATGTCGGCTTCTCATAAGATGCAATGTTGATAATTCTCCGTTTCATCTGCTTCATGTTTCCACCAAGACCGGCGGCAAACGGAAATGGAGTAAGTGAAATCTTTTCCGCAAAATTGATCAGTGTATTACCATAATCTGCATAATCATCCTCCTCAAGCATCTTTAAAACAGAGGTGTCACAGGCAACCTCTCTGTCATTACGCATTTCTTTCAGAGCATACCAGACAAGAGGATTGAACCAATATATTACTCCGGCAAAGTTCATTAGATAGTTGGCAATAGCATCTTTGTGCTTATAGTGCTGTAGCTCGTGTAACAGCATGTATCGCATGTCCGATTCGTTATAATCTGAGATGAGATGAATCGGCAGATAAATACAAGGTTTCAAAAGCCCCACAATAATCGGAGATTTCAAAAATGCAGTACTGTAAACATGGATATTTCTGTTAATTCCCATTTCTTTCATACATCGATGATATAGTTTTCGAACTTCCGGGTTCTGAAGGGGAAGTGCAGATTTTTTCAAGTTCTGTAAGCGGATAGAGGACTTGATTACCAATATAATCATTGCAAGGATGCCTACAAGCCATATTCCAAATAGTATGTATCCGATGCTGGATGGAGTCTCACTATTTACCGAAAGGGCAAAGTCATTCATCCAGTCTGCATTTCCGGCTGGATTGATCCCAACAGCTTCTCCTAGGGCGGTTCTGGTGCCAGAAGTAGGAGAACTTTTCAGGCTACTGAGCCACGAGAGGATTTGCGGAAACCCAATTAAACGGAACGGTATAAAAGGAACTACCAACAATCCAAGTAGCAGGAACCACAGATTATACTGCATCCGGCTGGATAGGTTGCCTTTGAATATCCGCTTGGCTATCAAAAGAATTCCGATGATACCGCTGATAAATACATTGCATATTAAAAAGCGTATCATAAAATCAGCCATGTTAATTACCTCCTTTTTTTGACCTCTTGGAAAGAAGAGAGCGGAGAGTGTCTATTTCCGTTTCGGACAGTCTGTCATTTTCTATATATGCAGACAGCATGGCAGTGATGTCTCCATCGTAGTATCGTTCTAGAAAAGAGTTACTTTCCTGACCGATGTATTCACTTTCTTTCACAACTGGAGTGTAAACAAACACCCGACTTTGTTTTTCATAAGTCAGAACGCCCTTGTTCACTAGACGTTTAATTAGAGTTTGTATTGTTTTTGGACTCCAGCTCGTAGTCTGTAATAATTTATCAGTTATTTCATTGGTGCTGATCGGCGCATGTTTCCATACGATTTTCATAACTTCAAATTCAGCTTCAGAAATCTGTGGTAAATCACTCATTTCAAATCCCTCCTTAAATCTTACGGCTGTAATAAAAATATTATAGATGTTATTTGTGTAGTTGTCAATTTAAGAGAAAATAGATTGACTTGAAATCTTACTTATGTAATAATTCAAATATTACATAAGTAAGAATTAAAAAAAGGAGTGGAATCAGGATGATTGAAATTGTAAATAAAGTGCTTTGAAAATAAGAAAACCAATAGAGTCACAAGGAGTCTATTGGCATTCTTACAGAGTTGGATGGTCTTGCTTGTGCAGCAGATCAAGCAGATAACGAACCATAGGCAATAAATCCGCAGCCTCCTGTTCCGTGCAGTCATTCAGCAGGGTCAGGAGTTTTTGGAGATTTGGCTGTTGGTTTGCGTTGGCTGGGTAGAAAATCTTATCGGCGGGTATCTTCAGATATGTAATCAAAGGATACAGCTTATCATATTTGGGGTTACCACGTCCGGCTTCAATATTTAGTATGGTGCGGGTATCCATATTAAGAGTTTCAGCCAGCTTTTCTTGTGAAAGTCCGAGTTCGGTACGGGCTTCACGCACTGCAATGGCAAGAATTTGTTTTATGTCATGCATTATAATTCACCTCGATAGTAGTTTACAATACCTATTAAAACGAGTGAATTGCAATAGAATACAGTGTAGATATGGAGTGTAATACATGAATGTAAAGTATGGGAAAATACATAGAAAAAGAATAGTGAAAAGTTTTGAGATAGCAGCATATTACACACTAAGGTGTATCGCAAAGAAGTATAAAACTTCAACGCGATACACCTTTTTTGTGGGGAAATCAGAGCGATGTAAAGTCTTTTTCGGGTTTGCGGTTTGTGGTCTGTTCCTGTCCCGGAGTCCGGTCAAGATACTGGTTCAGATTATCCAGTTTTCGGTTGAGAGCCTGTATGTCTTTTTCAGCAGATTTATAGGTTTTCTGCAAGGCTTCTTTCTTGGCATACAGAGCATTGTAATCATTACGAAACTTATCAATATCAAAATGTTTTAAGCTGATTCCAAAGCGTTTCAGCATATTTTCTGCACCGTCATGGAGCAGGAGTTCTGTTTCATGGTGGCGGAGATAAGCGTCAGGGTCTTTCGATTTCCGGTAACGGATGTGATAGATATGATTGCTCTGATATTGTTCAGCGTATTTCAATATCTGTCCTAAATCCTTTAGCTGACGTTCTGTTTCCACAAGACTGTTCCGTGCGGTTTTTGCAAGAACAGACTTACTTTCAATCTGTTTTTCAAGCTCGATGATAGAACCTGCTTTACTGTAACTGCTGGCAGCGATTTTGAGATTTTCAATCGCTGCCCAATGCTGCAGACCGGGGCTTTGCGTGAACTTTTCTTCCGAGGTGTCAATCAGCGTTCGGGAAGAATAATCCTTGATAAGAGGTTTCTTTCGGGCAGGGAATGGGACACGTTTTTGTGTCTGTGCTAAAGCCTTTGTTTCTACCCGTTCCTTAATCCGTTCTTTGGCGTATTCTGCACCCAAAGACTTTAAGCTGCCACGGACAAAATGCTCCCGGTCAAGGGGGCGGAAGGAAATGTACTTTAAGGCGTTTTCTCCAATGGTTTCGCCTTTGATTTCATAACCTTTTGCCCGTATCAGCTCCATGCACTGTTCATATGTATCAGCGTTTTGAATTGCTTCATCAATGTCCTGCTTGAGCTTGATTTTCCACGAGGTGCCATTTCTGCCGGATGTCCATTCTTTATAACTTTTACCACGCTGGTTTGTGGGAGAAATGACGGATAACTGATGCTTGGAACACAGCTCATCATTCAGGCGGCGAATGTGGTAGTAGGTCTGTTTACAGTCATGATATTTTTCGTGATTCACATTATCTGCGGCACAGAAAATGATGTGGTTGTGAACGTGACCTTTATCAATATGAGTGGAAACGATATAAGAAAATTTCCCCTCTAACAGCTTGTCGGCAAGCTCCACACCGATCTGATGTGCTTTCTTATAAGATACCTCTCCCGGAGCGAAAGCCTGTATCAGATGAAAGGCTTTGTTGGGGTCTGCCTGATTTGTTTTTGACAGAGCAAATTTGAAGTCAAAGGCAGCGGTTTCAGGACTGCATCCGAAGGAAGAAATGAGAATACTTTCATCTGTTTTTTGGGAATTACAGATATAGTTTACTGCCTTATGGACGGTTGCCTGGATAGCATGGATTTTTGTGATTGCCATACCTGTTTCATCAGCTCCTTTACTTCGTTTACATCGGCTTTATAGACATTGCCAGTAGCATTCATCCGCTTGGCAATCTGGTTCAGATTATTGCCGATACGGGCGAGCGTGGTGTTGTATTCCCGCAGGTGTTCGTAGTTTACATCGTAGACATAGCCATACAAAATCAGATGCCGAATAAATGCGGATTTGCTCTTCATGCCGGAGGCTTTCCATTTCTGATCTAAGATGTATTGCTCGTCATCGCTGAGATAGATTTTAAGTTCATTTTGTCTTTCTCGGTTTGCCATTGCAGTATCAGTCCTTTCCTTATTTGTATAAAAGATTTTCAAATATGCCGTAGCCGGCGGTTGTTTTTTGCTTTTAGGGGGACAGGGGGATATGCCCCATGCAAGCCAATTTCTGCAAGTTTTCACTTGGTAGAAACTTGCGGAAATGGTGCCTGTGAGGGAACACAGGCAGTGCTTGCTATTCTTCTGCAAATTACCCGTAGGGAATTTGCGTGTTGCGTGAGTATAGGCGAGCGGTTTGCAACACAGTAGGGCGTTACCGCCCTTGTTATGGATAGCGTTGATAATTCGACTTTGCAGTTGGGCAGAAGCAATAAAAAAACTGCCACGGTTCATAAGGGCATTGATTGCCCGTAAAAACTCCATAGCAGTTTGTGTGACTTTTTATGATTTTTGATTCTATCCATAATGATTTTATCAATGGGAAAGGGGAAAGTCAATGGCTGGAGAGAGATAAAAGATTTACAGAGAAATTTAGGGGAATAAGCAAAGATACTGCATATTCTGCATTTAAAATTAGAATTGGAAAACCAGAAGAGAGGGGGTGAAGCATGAATACCGTACATCGTAGAACGGAAATAATCAATATTCTTATTATCAGACGACATACAACAGCGAATGAATTGGCACAGGAATTTGGCGTTTCCATTCGCACGATACAGTATGATATTCAGGCTTTAACTCCGGTTTATCCGATTTATACAAAACAGGGAGAGAACGGAGGAATTTTTATAAGAGAGGATTACAAGCCTTATGCCAATTCGCTGACACCTATGGAAGTAGCTGCCTTGCATGAATTATATGATTGGACGGAGGGCATACATAAAAAAGTTTTATTTCAAGTCCTAAGAAAATATGGACCGGATAAATTACAACTTTGATCTTGTCATTCTGATAAAGCACATAATTTTTACAGAACCGTTCATAGCAGACGGAAGTGTGCTTATGTGCTTTTTAGGCTGACAATTTCAGCTTTGATTTTATCCAAAATGCAGACGATGTCTGCGATTGTACCTTGACAATTTCATAAACCAATGCGTACAGGACGTGTGGAATATGTGGAGCCGCTTTGAGGATACGCCATAAGACACCTGCTTTTGCCTTTGGCAGAGGTGGATACGAAGGAATATTGAAAGCAGATATTGAAGTTAAGGTGTGGAGCGGGAAATATCCGGCATAAATGTGTAGCAGTTACACGGAGGCGTTGATACATATTTTTGATAATGATACTTCCGGCTTAGTCCGGTCAGATAAGATGACGGTGCGATACCGATGTGGGTAGTGTAATGAGCTGCCACCTGTACGGATTTTTTAATATCTTCCAATAAAAGCATATTTGTTTGCTAAGTATGTTTTTATTGGCAGATATGCCATAACCATAGCAAGAGAAAAAGAACACACTTTGAAAAGGTAGGTGGAAGAATGCAGGCAAAAGTGAACACAAAAAATTTTATAAGGTATGACGAGGGTGCGGAGAGGTATTCTATGAGTAAACACAGCTTTATGAAATTGGCACAGGATGCTCGTGCTGTTTATAAAATTAACCGTATCACATTGGTAAACGTGAAGATTTTTGAGGAGTATTTGGAATCTTTTCGAGCGTAGACATGATAAGAAAGAGGAAAACGAATTATTGTATATCAAAAAGTATTTGACTTTTTGATATACAAGTAGTAAAATGAAGTCAGGTTATGAAAGGCAGGTGTTGACGGATGGCAAGAATGGGTAGACCTAAGTTAGAAAATCCGAGAAGTGAAGGTGTATTCATCCGTCTTACAAAAGATGAGCATACAGATATAACAGAGTATGCCAGCTCTCATGATCTGACCATAACACAGACGCTTGTTCAAGGATTTAGAAAGCTGCAAGAGCAGGATAATACCGAGAATGAGTAATGGCATTTGTGACCTCTTTCTTATATTGAGAGGAAGGTGGTACATAATGTCAATGTCGAGAAAAGATTCAAAAGGCAGAGTATTAAGGAAAGGCGAAAGTCAGAGGAAAAACGACGGAAGGTATATCTACCAGTACACCGATTCGACAGGTAAAAGGCGGGTCGTTTATTCAAATGACCTGTTGGAGTTAAGGGAAAAGGAAAAAGAACTTGTTCGCAATCAGTTGGACGGTCTTGAAAGCTATTGCAGTGGAAAGACAACTTTGAACTATGCATTTGACAGGTATATTTCAACGAAGTATGATTTGAAAGAACACACACGGGTAAATTATAAGTATATGTATAACCGTTTTGTCAGAGATACTTTTGGAAAAAGAATCATCAATGATATAAAGTATTCTGATGTGAAATTCTTTTATTGTTCGTTGATGAACATATTGGGGTTACAGGCGAATACATTGGATAATATTCATACGATTCTGCACCCAACCTTTCAGATGGCAGTTAGGGACAATGTGATACGCAATAATCCGGCAAGCGGTGTAATGGCAGAAATCAAAAAGGCGAATGGAAAGAATAAGGGCATAAGACACGCACTTACATTGGAACAGCAGAGAGCATTTTTGAATTATGTATCGAACAGTCCTGTGTATTGCCATTGGTTGCCACTGTTTACAGCACTTTTTGGAACGGGATGTCGCATAGGAGAAATGATAGGGCTGCGTTGGGAAGATTTGGATTATGAGAATAAAACCATTAGTATAAACCATGCGGCTATCTATCGAGTAATGGAGAATGGAAAGAGTGAATTTCATATTTCTTCGCCAAAGACAGAAGCCGGGATTCGTACTATTCCGATGATGCAGGCTGTAGAACAGGCATTTAAGGATGAATACGAAGCACAGAAAGAAACCGGTTTTAATGTGCAAGTGGTTGATGGTATGAGTGGGTTTATCTTTTGCAATAAAGACGGAATTATCCATAAACCCAGCGTAATCAACAGTGCAATCAAAAGAATTTACGAAGCCTACAATGCCGAAGAAATTATTAAGGCAAAACGGGAGAGCAGACGCCCGGTATTGATTCCTCATTTTTCGTGTCATCATATCCGACACACATTTTGCACCAGATTTTGTGAAAATGAAAGAAATCTGAAAGTGATTCAAAGTATTATGGGTCATGCAAATATTGAAACAACGATGGATATTTATGCGGAAGCAACAGATGTGAAGAAAAAGGAAGCAATTAAAGCTCTGGAAAATAATAGTGATATATTTTAGGAAGAAGTCCTTGCAAGGGGACGATTTCCAAGACAAACCTGACATCAAAAAAGTCAGAATACATCAAAATGACATTAGTTTGTTGGATTTTGGTGGACAAATATGGACTGGCGATATATAATGAAAATCGTGTAAAAAAGCGTTTATCAACTTATTTGGACTGTGGTGGATTAGCTTCGGTTATATTCCCGACGATGAAGTCACTGGACGCTGATAAGAAAGCTTCCAAGACTTCCGAAGCAGCTCCGGCAGAGGCTGAAAAACCGGTTGAAAAGATTGATTTTTCTAAGGTAAAAGTCGAGCCATTGTTTGAAGAAATGGTTGATTTTGATACATTCAGCAAGTCAGATTTCCGTGCAGTAAAGGTTAAAGAGTGCGTTGCAGTACCGAAGTCAAAGAAGCTGTTACAGTTTACTCTTGATGACGGAACAGGCACAGACAGAACCATTTTAAGCGGTATTCACGCTTATTATGAGCCAGAAGAGTTAGTTGGAAAGACACTGATTGCAATCACAAATCTGCCACCGAGAGCTATGATGGGCATTGACTCTTGCGGTATGCTCCTCAGTGCTATTCATGAAGAAGAAGGCGAAGAAAAGCTTCATCTTCTGATGGTTGATAACCACATTCCAGCAGGTGCAAAGCTCTATTAAGATGAGAAACTGAGCCTTGCGGCGGTGTGCGCTTGCGAACACCGACATAAGGCGAAAAACGCACGGAGACGCCAGTCGACGTGATGTAAAGATGTACCGTTTTACCGAATAGACGGGACGTACTTCATTTGATAAAAAACTGAAAAAGCAGCGATTTACATCAAACTTACATCAATTGATGCAGAAATCGGTGCAAGCAAGAAAAAATCGCATAATTAGTGCAATGAGTGGGCAATTCCAATCGGAGTTGCCCATTTTTAAAACAAACAGAAATACAAATCGGAATTTGGAGGTGATTTAAATGGAAAACAAAATTGTAGGTGCTATTTTCTGTTTCATGTCAGCAGTTTTAATTTCTGCACGATATATTTCTGCTGCGATATTTATGAGTAGAGTAGCTTCGTGGAATGCCACTTTATTTGCAGGAGGTCTTGAATATGTAGGTCCTTTTTTAGCAATAGCGGCTGGTATTGCGTTTATTATTGGAATCCTGTTTCTGGGATATGGGCTGTATCAGGATATTAAAAAGATAAAGAAGTAGAACAATTCCAGTTTGCCAATTTGCTCTTTGAGAGAGGAGAAATCCTTTTCTCAAAGGGCTTTTTCTATTTATACAGATATTCGCAAACTACAAGATAAAGCCAAAACTTCATATACTCTAAGCACAAGGAGGTTGAGGTTGGCTATGAACAACAGTTTAGCAGAAGTACACCCGGAGCTTGTTTCGGAGTGGTCGGAGAAGAACTTACCGCTTACACCTGATGACATTACTTTCGGTTCAAATAAAAAAGTATGGTGGAGAGGTGCTTGCGGTCACGAATGGCAGACAAGCGTTAAGGCTCGTTCTAATGGAGAAAAATGCCCAATATGTTCCGGTGCGAGAGTGATTGCAGGTATTAACGATTTGGCGACATTAGAGCCATTACTGGTAAAACAGTGGTCGAAAAAGAATAAGATAAAACCGACAGAGGTTTCTATTGGTTCTCATAAGAAAGTGATTTGGAGATGTGAGAAAGGACACGAGTGGGAAGCTGCCGTTAAGAGCAGAACGATAAATAGGACAGGCTGCCCGTATTGTTCCCATAATAAAGTGTTGGCAGGATTTAATGACCTTGCAACGCTTCTGCCGGATATAGCTGCCGAGTGGTCGGACAGAAATTATCCTTTACTTCCGACTCAGGTTACGGTCTTTGCCAATCGTAAGGCTTGGTGGAAGTGTAAGGATTGCGGCAGAGAGTGGAACACTCTTATGAGCCGGAACAGCTTGTTGGAAAGACATGCGTAGCGATCACAAATCTTCCTACCAGAATGATGATGGGAATCCCATCAGAAGGAATGTTGATTTCAGCAGTGTATGAGTATGACGGACACGAAGGATTGAATCTGCTTATGTTAGATGACGCAATTCCTGCTGGGGCTAAGCTGTATTAAGAAGGTAAATGCATGTATTTTACGACAGAGTTACGACAAATGATGAGCTATGATATAGTAAAAAATATTTCTAAACTTAAAAAACAGGTTGCTAAATTCAGAGAAACTGTATATACTAAAGATAGAAGTAAATGTTTGCCGCTTGCTGATGGTGCGGGGTATAAATAATTCAGTTCGTAAATGAAGCCACTTGCTATACAGGTGGGATAAAAATAGTATAGTTTGTAAATGTTCCCCATCAGTGAATGCTGATGGGGAATTTTATCACATAGGAAAGGTTATTTATGGAGATACAACAGGGATATTCGTATCATATCAAGGATGAATTTTTTGACTTGGTTCAGGATAAATATTTGATGAGTAATAAGGAACAGGGGAACTATCGTCCTCATTACTATGCAATTCAGGATAGAAAAAATCCAAAATTGTATTGGATGATACCAATTAGCTCACAAGCTGAGAAATACAAGGAAATCGTTGAAAAGAAAAAGAAACGATATGGTAAATGCAATACGATAGTGATTGGATTATTTGCAGGGAAAGAAAATGCTTTTTTGATACAGAATACATTTCCTGTTATTGAAAAATATTTTGACCATGTTCATACGATTCAGGAACAGCCTGTAACGATACATAAAAAGTTGGATAAGGTACTTGTTGAAAATCTGAATGAAGTATTGGCTATGTATAATCGTGGAATAAAATTGACTTTTACGGGTATTAAAGCGATTAGGAATATTATGGAAGAAGAACTTGGAAAATAGAGAGGACACCATTGCTTATGCAAATGTAAGTAATGGTGTCCTTTTGTATGAGCAATGTTTATAAACCCACTGTAATTCCAACAAGAAAGGATTCCTCACCGGGAACGAGATCAAGATCACCGCCATGGCTTTCAATGATTTTTCGGACAGAGGAAAGCCCGATTCCATGATCGGCGGATGCGCCCTTTCGGGAGAGGAATGTTTTTCCCTCTTGCAAGGTCAGACCGTCGTAAGTGTTTTCAATCTTCAAAAAGTACATATTGCCTCTGGTTTCGCCTGCAATGAAAACGCGGCGCACCCCTTGCTTTTGGCGGCTGCACGCCTCAACGGCATTGTCCAAAAGATTGCCCAGCACCGTACACAGTTCCACATCGGTAAGCGGCATCTGCTCGGGAAGATCGAGCCGCACCTGAAATTCTGTCCCTTGTGTCTGCGCCATGCCGTAGTAGTATTCAATCAGTGCATTTACGACGGGATTTTTGCAGAACTGGGCAGGGGAGTGACCCGATGATGCCGCAACCTGTTCCTCTACCTGTAACAGGAAGGAGCAGATCTCCGTCTGCCCACGTTCAGAGGCCATGCGGTCTATGGTGCGCAGATGGTGTTTGATGTCGTGGATCAACCTTCTGTTTTCTGCCGCTGCTTCAGAAACCTGACGGCTGTATTCGGTCTGCATAGAAAGCTGACGGATGACCTGCTTGCGTTCTTCCTGGAAAATCAGGCTGTTTCCATATCCTTCTATCACATCGCGCCAGAGGGAATAACCGATGGCTGCTGCTATGAAAAAGCTGCCCCATTCCAAAAACCAACCGCCGATAACCGGCTCATAAACCGGCAGAAGGCGATCCCATATAAAGGCGCAGGTTGCGGCTGCCGCAGCATAGAAGATCGGCCTGCTCCGTTTTTCTCCTCTGTGAATGGCAAGCACAGCGATGATAAGCAGATAGAGCGCAGATGCCGCCTTATAACAAAAGACCGATGCAGAGAAGAAACGAATCGCTCCAAGGGAGAGATGGGAAGCCATCATGCCATACACAAACGCATATACCAGGAAGGCAGCGCCCACCCCATTACTGATGGCCGCAGGCAGGAAGCCCGGCCTGCATATCCGGTTTTGCAGAACTACGATCAGCCAGGTAACCAGATAGATACAGAACAGTTCAATCGTGTACCAGGGGAATACGGGAACCGCAGCCAGCATATGAAGCACAGGATAGGATGACAGGCCGCACATGGCAAGGCAGATCAGTCCGAACAGGAATGTATTTTTCTGTTTCATCCGGCGGCTGAAATAAAAGGACAACAGCGCACAGACAAAGGTAACTGTACAGCTGAACAGGCAGAATGCAAACCGGATTCCTCTGGTTGTATTGACCGCCAGCATCGTTCCGAAAGCAGGCGGATAGACAATCCCTCCGTAAAAGTGGTCATAGTTGCTGACCGCTATGGTGAGTGTGACCGGTTTTCCGCCATGAAAAGTGACCATGCGGTTTTGAACCAATGGTGTCCCCTGTGACGGTTCCCCCATTTGCAGGATCAGGTCATGATCCAGATAAAGGTTATAAGCAGAAAACACTTCTGGGATTTCCAGCGCATATGTTTCCTTCCGTTCCGGCAGAAAGAATGTCATCTGATAAGTCCCGCAGCCATAGGGAGAAGAGTTTGCAGGGCTGGAGAAATTGGTCTGCTCTCCGATGGAAAGGTAGCGCATATAATGGCTTTCATCCCGTATTTCTTCCGGGGTCAAAAGCGCGTCAGGATAAAATGCCCAGCCGGATACCAGAAAGCGCACCGGTGACTTTTGAAGTTCTTCCTCAGAAAGCGCCAGAATCCCATTTGCCGCCTGGATTGTGTTCTGGCTATATTTATTATTGAACTGATACAGGCCAAGAAAAAACAGGGATGAGCACAGGCAGACCATACATAAGGCAGCATATTTTTTTACCGCAGAAGATACCATCTTATTTTCGCCTCCTCCTTAGGAAAAACACACCGGCAGACAGAAGAAGCAGACAGGCCGGAATCAAAAGGAGTATGGGCGACCGGCTATGCTCTGTGTCGGCGGCCTGTGCCAGGGAAACGGCATCTTCCTTTCCCACAATGGTGTATGCCCCTGTATGGCTGATCTGAAAGGAGACGGCTTTTGCCGCATCGTCATAACCGGTCATGGGAATTTCCACGCCGCTTTCATCACAGAGGAACCATGTGCCGGCTGCCGGGTCATTTGGACAGGGCAGCATGACAGAAACATCCGGCAGGGAGCTGAGTGCAGTTCCATTGATGGAAAACGAAAAAGAAAAACCGCCGTCCGTATCCTTTTGGATGATGACTTCAATCTGATCTTCGTTTTGGATGCCCTCCGGCAAGGCGTCTTTTGGTATGCTGATGGTGATTCCCTGTTTGGAAAAGACGGCTCTTTGCTCCCCTGTTTGCAGCATCATCAAAAAGCGCGTGCCGGAAATCCGGTCGGTGGTTTCATCGAAGAACTCTGAAAAATCAGGGCTTTTGGAATCCGCATCTTCCTCTGTATCACCGTTTGCCTGTTCCGATGGGAAATCGTCTTTATCTATATCTATGGAATCATCCTTTCCCTCCCAGGATGGCTCGGAAGACTTGTGGGATGGTTCATGATCCGCAGGATCATTTTCTTCACTGACAGGTGGTGTTTTTTCAGAATCGTTGGAATCCACTCTGCCGCCATTTGTTGCAGGCGGTTTTGGAGGCTTTGTGGAGGGCCTGTCTGCGAAACCGTCATCCTGATCGTCGGTATCTTCAGGAGGCGGTTGAATGATGGTATCGGGAGGATTTCCGCCTGCATCCCCTCCATCCCGGTCGCCTTCATGATACCCTTCAAGGACAATTCCATCTGCGTAGGTAAAGGACAGGATGCCGGTCTGTCCGCCGTCATAATCCACCTGAAGGCGGTAACTGCTTCCCGGCATCAGCAGACGGGTAGCAATCGAGAGCATTTCCTGACCCACATAAACGCCACTTTCCAGACGGTTCCATGAACCGTTGTTTTCGGACAGCCATATACTGACCTTGTCCAGATTCCCCGGCGGTGTGACCCAGGGAAAATAAAGGCTTCCTCTGCGAACCAGGAAGCAGTTGATGTCTGGGCTGCCCGGAGCCTGAACAGAAACAGGAATTGAAATTTCAGGGAAATCGACACGATCCGCAAATATGGTATTTTCCGGTGCAGTCAGCCTTCCTGCTGCATGGTACAGTCCCACAGTATTCAAATCAATACCAGAAAAATCCCATTCCACCACAGCGGTGTAGCTGGTTCCATTTTCCGCATAGCATTCCAGATAGTAAGGGGAAAAGGCAAACAAATTTTCCAGCGTTTCGGTTTCGCTGCCCTCTTGAACCGCAAACGCGTCCGTATAAGGATACCATTGCTCTATGGAGGTGATGACAGCAGGCGGCATTTCTTTCACCCGGACGGAAATCTGAAGCTCCTGCAAGACAGCTTCACCAAAGGCATACCCCTCCGGCAGTTCAATCCGGCCTGCTGCGGTATATTTGCCTGGAGTGGTCTGGTCAATGGCCGAAAAATCCCATGCGACAGAAAATGTTTCCTGCCGGATTTCTTCACCTGCTGTTACCGTGGCGCGGACGGTTTGATACCGAAGGGCCAGCTGATAAATTTCCTCCAGGTCATCATCAGACGGTGTGGTTCTAAGGGGCAGGGTGAAATCTGGCAGGGAGAGCAGTTCGTCTTCCTTTTGTATTTCTGTGACAAGGACGAGGGATACTTCTTCCGATGCTTCCGGGGTTTTGCTCTCCAGTGTCCCCGGAGCTTCGCTTTCTAAATCCGGCAAAATCTCCCTTCTTTCATCGGCATTGGATGGGGTTGCAGTTTCGGCGGCAAATGCTGGGATACTGCAGGTGAAGCAGAGGAGACAGGCCAGACAGCCCTCCAGAATACGCCTGTGCATTTGCTTCATTCTCATATGATACCCCCCATTCCAGAGAAAACATATTGACGGTAGGTTTCCCGCAGCTGTTTTCCATTGCGGAGGGCAATCGGAAGTTCCTCCCCGTTTATCAAACGGAAGGTCTGACTGTCAACCTGGCTGATGTAATCCATGTTGATTAAAATGCCCCGGTAGCAGGGCAAAAAACGCTTGTCCTTCTGCAATGCGGCAGTAACCTCCTGAAAGCCTCCGCTTACCGGTATCACGCGTTCCGCCGTATGAATCCGTGTCATACGGTTTTGATAATCTATGTATAGAATCTTTTCTGTGGGAAGTTCCAGCTTTTGACGGTCAGCCATAACCGAAAGTGTCATCACTTCATAGGGCGGTTTTAGCTGGCACAGCTCCATCGCTTCTTCAAAATCTGCCTGATGGAGCGAAAGCGGCTTCAGCAGATAATAGCTGGCGGACAGGCTGTACCCCATCCGGGCATAATCTTCTGTAATGGTCAGAAAAACGATCTTACAAAGCCTGTTTTTCTGGCGCAGCCTTCTGGCGGTCTCTATTCCATCCATGTTCTCCATATAGATGTCCATAAAGACAAGCTGAAAATTGACCTCGGCGGCAGCTTTCAGAAAATTCTCTCCGTCCTCAAATTCTGTCAGCGTATAGTCCAGCTGATGCTTTTTCATATAATTTTCCAGACAGGCAGACAGTTCGGCTCTGTCATCTGCTCTGTTATCCACAATCGCAATCTGCATCGTGCCATCTCCTTTGCACAATAATCCAATATTAGTATAACATAAAACCGCAGGAAAAACTTGCGTCTTAAACAGAAAACCTGCGTCTTAAACAAAGTCGGTTGCATTTCCCTTGACAAGATGCTACTCTAATTATACTACCAGACTTTCCGATGAGAAGGTCTGGTTTTTTTATGTCATAGGAACGTCCTATGACATAAAAACGCTCCGCGGGATGCGCACTCGCGCGAAGAAGAAACATGTCGCAAGCGATCGCGCTCGGCGCGAGAATGTGCCAAGGCACATTCTTTCTTGTTTTTCTTTTCAGGAAAGGAGGCTCAGCATGAAAATCGCACTTTGTACGGAATTAAGGAATGCAGAATGGTTTGAGAGCAGGCTGCGCTCCCTTTTTGCTGGGGACGGACAGCTTGTCATCGACGAGCTATGGAATGAGAAACAGCTATCTCAGGCACTGCGGCGGAGCCGCTACCATGCGGTTGTCATCGCCATGACCGGGGCAAGGGGATTGGAGGCTGCCATTCAGGCAAAGCAGCTGGCACCGGAAACACCGCTTGTCTGGTGGAGCGATGATGAAAACTTTGCCCTGATCGCATATCACCTGCGTATCCCTGCGTTCCTTTCGGCAGACTGCTCCGATCAGGAGCTATATGAGGCGATAAAACCCATCACAAAATGGAGGTGCGAAAATGCGAATTGCGCTGTGCAGTTATAGTCAGAAGGAGAAAGAAACGGCGTTACTGATGAAGCTTGGCAAAGTAGACCGCTTTGACAATGGCGTATTCTGCGTCTATGCCATGCAGCGGGATGGGCCTTATGATGCTGTGGTTGTCATGGAGGACGGAGCCAGGGGAATGAATTTCTGCATGAGCATACGAGGGTACAGCAAGGATGTCCCGCTCCTGTGGATCAGCGACCAGGCAGAATTTGAACCCCAAAGCCGCAGGATGCAGGCGGACACCTTTTTGGTGAAGCCTGTGACGGAATATCAGCTGCGGGAGGCGGTATCCCAGCTGCTTCAGAAAACAACGAGAAGGAACGAACCGCGTGAGGAGGATGAATAAATGATATGGAAATGGAAACGGCCGGCCGCATTTTTACTGGCGGCGGCAATGATTTTTACGATGCCGGGAGTTCCGGCATCTGCGGTGGAAGCGGGTGTATCCGCCGTCCATACGGGGTTGTGCAAGCATCACCCGAAACATACAGAGGACTGCGGATATACGGAAGGAACCGAAGGGGCAGACTGTGAACATGAGCATACTGAGGATTGCTACCCCCTTGTGAAGAAGTGTATCCATGAACATGACGAAAGCTGTTACCCTGTTTTGGAAGGCAGCGTATCAGAAAATACGGCGACCTCATCTGAAGTAGAGGAGGTCCAGCCGACCGAGTGTACCCATAAATGCAGTGAGGAAAGCGGCTGTATCACAAAAAAATTAAGCTGTCCTCATGAACGCGGCGAGCATGACGATAGCTGCGGCTACATTCCGGCCACAGAGGGGACGCCCTGCGGGTATACCTGCGAGCAGTGCAATTCCCAGGACAGCGGGCTTGTTCCCGGCGTGTCCGGGAATGCTCCGGTGGAGTGTATCTGCGAAACCCACTGTGAGCAGGAGGCGGTCAATCCCGACTGTCCGGTCTGCTCTGCGGAAGATGCAGACCTCTCTGCCTGCAAGGGAACAGAGCAGGCAACGCCCCTGATGGCAGCTGCGGCAGGCACTGAAGAAACCATCTTCGGCGAGGTTACTTGGGATAACAGAAACATAACTACCCCGGTGGTGGTGCAGGGCGACACAACAATCACGCTGAAAGGCAAGAATACCATTACGATTACCGAGACCGACTATACCGCCGCTCTGGATATGTATTCCGCCAATCTGACCATTCAGGGAAGCGGCAGTCTGACGGTCACTGTTCCGAAAGGGAAAAGTGGTATTGTGGACGGCAATTGGGGCGAAACCGCAGGCGGGACACTTACCATAAAAGACGGGGTAAAGATAACCACCAACGGCGGTGTGAACGGCTTGAGCGCTAAAACCATCGTGATTGAGAATGGAAATCTGAATCTAAATTCCGGTGACGGTATTGAGACTGCATCCCTGACTATGAACAGCGGCACTCTCTACACCACCGGAAAATATAGTGCGATTTATAGTCGTTATGGAAACGCCCGAAACATCAACAACAGCCTGACCGTTCTGTATTCGGACGAACAGAATGCAAACACAGACGATATGTCGGGCGGCACAGTGGACGATACAATAAGAAACGGGGAAGTCAAGACCATCTACATCGCCAAGATGGCGCCCCGCGCAAGCCTGACCGTCGGCGCGCAGCAGGGAACCCTACAGGAAGGCTTAGGCAGTCAGAAGGCGACCTTCTCCGTGACCGGCAGCAAGGTCCAGATGAATACCCTGAACGTGGACTGGGATGGCGCGCACACCGGTCTGACGGCGGAAAAATCCTCTGACGGCGCGACCATCACCGTTACCGCCGACAGCACCGTCAAGCAGGGCCGCTATAAGCTGAAGCTGACCGCAGACAGCAAAGCAGGATACTCTCCTAACAAGGCGACCGCCACCGCAACGGTCACCGTCGCCGCCGCGCCCAAAAACCCCATTACCATAAACAAGCAGCCGGAGGTCTCAACAGTGAAATTCGATGGGCAATTTCAGGCGAAGGTCTGGGTAAATGCCTCTCTGGCAAGCGGTCCGGAGGGTAAGATTACCTATCAGTGGTATGTGAACGGAACAGAATTTAAGGGCACAGGCAGCGGCAATTATAAAATCACCCTGACCCAATCCGACCTGACCACAACGGAGGGCAAGGACTGGGAGTACAGCGCCCAGGTCTACTGCAAGCTGTCCTATCAGAGCTATACCGCAAATACAGACACGGTCACCGTTACCTTTAACACCTGCCCCCATGCAAAATACACCCACGATGGCAAATGCCAACAGTGCGGCGAACCGTGTCGTGCGGAAGTGCTCTTTATTTGCGAAGATGGTCTCCCCTATTCGTCTGAACTCGATAACGGTGAGGCCCTGGTTGGGGACACTCTGTCCTCCGGGTCCTCCGGCGGAACCTTTTATTTTGTGCGGGATATTGACGCAATCTTGCGTGCGGGAGGAGGTGATGGGACCAACAAAAAGGACCTTACGCTGGACCTGCAGGGCCACAAGGTCAAGGCGCTGGATTTGCAAGATTGCCCGTACAACAGCGTCACCATCAAAAACGGCACGATAGAGGGCATTGGAGAGGTCATTGCCACCAAAGGCCCCACGGTATTGATATTAGACAGCGTTACAATAGGCCGGGGTCTCGTTAATAACCTGTTTACCCTGACGGTAAAGGGCGACTGCGTGTTTGAGCGTCAGGTGAATTTCCTCGGGAAAACCCAGCTCCAGGGCGGCACGTTCCAACGTGGAATCAATGTAGAACTTGGTGAGCCGGCCCTGGCTCTGCTGGCGGACGGATATGCCTTTGCAGACGCTGATAGCGACGAAATTTTGAACGTTTCCAATGTAGATATTGCGAATAGAGCGGTCAAGGTGGTCGCGCATACCGACCAATATCAGAACGGCAAATGCGCCTGCGGCAGAATCTGCGACCATGCGGGCAAGGTGGACAGCGCCGGTTACTGCACCCGCTGCCATATGCTGGTGGAGGCATTTGAAATCGGCGGCAAGCGATACACCAGTCTGGAAAACGCGCTGGCTGCCGCGCAGGACGGTGACACGGTCGCGCTGCGGGGGCCTTTGGCCATCGAGAACGCAGAGCCTATCGAAATCAGCAAAAATATTATACTGAACTTGAATGGACACACCCTGAGCAAATCCGCTGGGAAGGGGCTTCTACGTATCCTCGGCTCCAATGTAGCCATCATAAACGGCAAGGTGCAAAACACCCATCCCAGCGACCCCTATCATGCGGTGGCGGTCGGAAAATCTAAGCAGACAGGCGCAAAGCTGACGCTGGACAATGTCACCCTGGAGGGCAGCACAGACGGGAGAAACCGTGGAGTGGGGCTTGGCATTCTTACCGGGAACGAAGCCGTGGTAACGAGCGGCAAGTTCATCGGCGGCATCTACACGGAGGGAGCGCTGACCATGTCCGGCGGCAGCGCGGATCTGCTGGAATTGGGTGCGCTCAAAGGTATTCCAGTGACCCTGTCCGGCGGATCCTTTGACAGCATCAAAATCAAGAATGGCGCAGATTATCAGTCCCTGCTGGCAGAGGGATATGCTTATCGGAAGAAAGACGGCGCATTGCTCAAGCTGTCGGAGATGAAGGAGAATACTGCCGTAACTGTTGTGAAGTGCAGCCACCCGGATGACCATTCCGGCGGGAAGGTTTGCCCCTACTGCGGCTATGCCGCTGAGGTAACAAAGACGGACGGCAGCATTTCCTACCATCGGACGACAGACGAGGCCATCGCCGCAGCCGACGGCGGTACGGTGAAGCTGCTGGCAAATGCAGACGAGATTACCATCAACAGCCCGCTCAAGCTGAATCTGAACGGTAAGACGGCGGCAAAGCTGACCGTCACCGGAGATGTCACGCTGGCATCCCTGCTGCCGGAGGGTTACGTGTTTAAGAGCGGCAGTACCTGGATCAGCGACCTTAGCAGTACGGAGCTGACCAATGTTTCTATGGCCAAGATCCCCATCAAGAGCATGAACTATCCCACCGAGATGAGCATGACTTATGGCGGTGCGGGGACACTTCTTGTCAATGTAAAGAAGGAAACCGGCACAGGCGCTGTAAGATTCCAGTGGTACAAGGTGGAGGACGGCAAGGCCACAGCGGTCGGCAGTGCGACAACAAAGAATCAATTTGATCTTTCTGCGCTAAAGCTGTCCGCAGGCCAGCACACCTTCCGCTTTTTGGCCACCTGCGACGGCTACGAGAAGATGAGCGAGGATATTGCTGTGACGGTACAAAAGGCCAACATCAGCGCAAGCCTCATCACGCCGCCCATAGCGCAGGAAAACCTGACCTATACCGGCCAGGAGCAGGCGCTGATTACCGCAGGTAGCGTGACGAAGTATGGCACTATGCAGTACAGCCTGACCGAGAACGGTACATACAGCCAGGTCATCCCTACCGGCACCGATGCCGGAACGTATACCGTGTGGTATCGGGTGATTGGAGATGCAAACCACAACGATACTGCACCCGCCAGCGTATTGGTCCGCATTGGAAAGAAATCGCTGACGATCACCGGGGTAACGGCTGCGTCCAAGCCCTATGATGGCACGACAAACGCGGACATCTCCAGCGTGACCTTCGAGGGTAGCGTAACCTTGCAGAAGGACAAGGACTACACCGTGACCGCCAGCTTTGACGATGCCAGTGTGGGCAGCGGCAAGAACGTCACTGCCACAGTGACCCTGATGGGGCAGGCCGCGAAGAATTACGCCCTGGAGCAGAGCAGCTCCGCTACTACTGGCAGCATCACCAAGGCAGCTGCGCCTGACTTCGCCAAGGAAACTGCGCTTACCATTGTAAACGGCCACGAAAAGACCTACACTGTGACGCTCCCCGCCCTGCCCAAGCTGGAAACGCCCAAAGAGTACGGTGCATTCACCTATGAGATCGTCGAAATCAAACTAAATGACGGCTACTACACCAGCGGCGCGAAGGTGGAAAACGGCAAGCTGACCCTGCCGATTCAGAAAAATGACGTGGAAACCACCGGCTCTGTGGGCACAGTGACCGTGGTAATCAAGAGCACAAACTATGAGGACATCACGCTGACCGTCAATGTCAATGCGACCAACAAGCTTGTCTCCACTGTTACGGCACCTACGGTCAATACACTGACCTACAATGGTGCAGAACAGGCTCTGGTTACAGCAGGCAAGACCACTGGCGGCACGATGCTCTACCGGCTTGACGATTCTGAGTGGAGCGAGCAGATCCCCACAGCGAAAAACGCCGGGGAATACACTGTTTGGTATAAGGTTCAGGGAAACGCAGAGTACGCAGATGTGGCAGAACAGAACGTGACTGTGACCGTAGCGAAGAAAGCGGTCACCGTTACGGCGCTTGATAAGAGCGCCTACACCGGCAGCACCGCGCCCGATTTGAGCAGCCCGGAAGCAGATAAGGATTACAAGGTGGAAGGTCTGGTTGGTGCAGATACCCTGAGCGGCACGGTAACACTGGACTACGCACAGACACCGGATATGAGCAAAACCGGCAAAACTGCGATCAACATTACTGGTACGCTGTCAAATGACAACTATGCGATCACCTATGTTTCTGGAACGTTGACCGTTTCCAAGCAATCTTCCAGCGACGGCGGTTCCTCCTCTGGTGGTTCGGGCAGCGGTGGAGGCTCATCCTCCGGCGGTTCTAACGGTTCCGGAAGCAATGATAACACCAACCAGCCGGAGGACAAGCCTCAAGCCCCTGTCACCGGTGAAACCAAACCCATACAGCCGGATAAAAACGGCAATGCGGCAGTGGATAACAGCTCTGTCCAGTCCGCCATCGACAAGGCCAAACAGGATGCGAAAAAGAACGGTACCACAGAGAACGGGATTGGCGTTACTGTTCCCATCACCCCGGCGGCAGACCAGACCTCTTTTAACGTGACCATCAAGGCGCAGACACTGGATCTGCTGGTTAAAGAAAACGTCCGGCAGTTTACCGTAGCAACAGACCATCTGGTTTCGGTTAATATCGGCCTGGATACTCTGAAGCAGCTGGATACCGCCTACGCTGGCGGGGACATCATTCTCCGGGCAGATAAGGTGGATGCACTGCGTTCCACCGAGGCCAAAGCCACCATCGGCACAAGACCGGCCTATGACCTGTCACTGGTCTACCTCTCCGGCGGCAAAGAAACACCGATTGCCAACTTAAATGGTCACACTATATCGGTGCGTTTGCCCTACACACCGGCAAAGGGTGAGCAGACAGGTAATCTCTATGCAGTCTATGTAGATGACGCTGGCAAGGTGGAATGGATCACCAAATCCAGCTACAATGCCAGCCTGAAAGCGGTGGTTTTTGAAACCGGTCATTTCAGCGTTTACGGCGTGGGCTACAAGAACCCTGCCCCGGCTTTTACCGATATTCATAACCATTGGGCAGCAGATAACATCCTCTTTGCAGCCAGCCGGGGACTGCTCTCCGGCACCAGCGACACCACCTTTAGCCCGGACGCCGGCATGACCAGAGGAATGTTTGTGACAGCTCTGGGGCGGTTGGCGGGCATCAACCCGGACAGTTACCAGACCGGGAAATTCACCGATGTGAAAGCCGACGCTTACTATGCCCCCTATGTGAACTGGGCGGCGCAGACCGGTATTGTGGAAGGCGTTACCGCCACCACCTTTGCACCGGACACCAACATCAACCGGGAACAGATGGCGGTGATTATGAAAAATTATGCTGCAAAGCTGGGCTATGATCTGCCCCAGACCTTGAAGGCTGTGACCTTTGCGGACAACACACAGATCAGCAGCTGGGCGAAGGATGCGGTCAAGTCCATGCAGCAGGCGGGCATCCTGACCGGGAAGAATGAAAATAAGTTTGACCCCAAGGGAACCGCCACCCGCGCCGAGGTCGCCACGGTTCTGCGGCGGTTTGTGGAAATCGTCATTGACCCGCAGGCCGCAAACGGCTGGCAGCAGAATGACAGCGGCCAGTGGAACTATTACAGAAACGGGGAGTCAGTGAAGGGCTGGCTCTCCGAGGATCAGAAGTGGTACTGGCTGGACAAGGTCACCGGAATGATGTTTGCCGGAGGCTGGAAGCAGATCGATGGTAAGTGGTACTACTTCTATGCAGACGGGACGATGGCGGTGAATACCGCATCCGACAGATGAAAAATGAACCCGTAATGTAATGCAAAAATAATATCAATAAAGAGGGATGTGAACAATATGGGCAAGTTTCTGGTAATGTCGCTTACCGACCATGAAGAATATATACTCAGTAGAATTATGGAGATTATTGCGGTCGAGCCAGGATTTGACCATATTGTGACATCCCATCCTTGTAACACTCTTGTTTTTCCGGGCTTGGAGCTTCGGCTGAAGGAGAGAACAGCATACCGGAACGGTGAGTTGATTTCTATGACTCGTCGGGAATTTGCAACATTGGTATACTTGGCAAAACATCCATCCTGGGTATTTTCTGCCGGACAGATCTATGAAGAAGTATGGGGAGGATGGTGAAAATTGCGGAACGGCTGTTGCCTTCGTACCGAAAATCAATGCGAATCCGGTGTATAACGGAGGGTGAAGCCTGCTATATGTATGTAGCAATCATTATAATAACATAAAAGGCACGGCATAAAGCAATCTGATGTAAAATCTATCAGAATAATTTATGCCGTGTCTCTTTTTAATTTGATTGAATGTGGGATGGTTTAGGGAAATTAGTAAATCGTAAGCGATGAATAATCCACCGTATTGTCCACTGCCCCCTTGATATCCTTCGCCTTAAACAGGCAGTGTTTCTTTATGGTTTTTTGCGTATATCACAGCTTTTTCCAGCTTACTTCTTTTTACAGGATTGAGTTGTTCTAACCATGCATAAAAGCTTTCCCATACCGGCACTTCTGTTTCCAGACGTCTGTCTTTTCGCTCTTCCGGAGTAAGGTCACGGAACAGCTTTTCCAAAAAGAAAAGCTTGTTGCAGTATGCCAGACCAACTTCAGCAGGAATCATGCGGGGATTTCTTCTTTCTTAGGAAGAAGCGGCTCTTTGATTTCTTCCTCGGAATTTCCGTTACTGGGCACGTATGCGTGAACAGTAACAGTACTCAATTTTGGGGATTGCCTATAAGCAGGAGAAAACGGTATAATTGAGGAAGGCAGTTGGGTATAAGGGGGACAAGTGGTGGAGATGAAAAATATTGTGAAGACGGAAAGATGGGCGGTTGTCTGGGATATGGGATGATGCGGATGATCGATGCGGTGCATCGCCGTTTACATAAATAGATAGAGGAAATACGATGGAACTGAATTTAAGCGAACCGGGACAGAGCCGGTATCTGAGAGTATATGAATATTACAAAGAATTGATCGTGTCCGGGCAGATGAAGCCGGGAGCGAAGCTGCCGTCGATCCGCAAATGTTCCCTGCAGCTGCAGCTTTCGCGGACGACGGTGGAGACGGCGTATATGCTGCTGGCGGCGGATGGCTATATTATTTCGCGTCCGCAGAGCGGGTTTTATGTAACGGATGCGGTGCTGGCGGCTGCAAACCGGGAGGAAATAGAGCACGGTGTGCCACATCAGGAGGAACGCCCGGAAATCCGGTATGATTTTGCGTCTTCAAATGTGGATCGGGAGAGCTTCCAGTTTGATTTATGGCGGCGCTATGTCAAGAGCGCCCTGCGCCAGGATGAGCGGCTGCTTTCTTATGGCGAACCGCAGGGAGAGCGGGAATTCCGGGAGGCGCTCTGCGCGTATCTGGGGCGCCACCGCAATGTGATCTGTACGCCGGACAGTATCGTAGTAGGGGCGGGTGTGCAGAGTCTCTTGCATATTTTGTGCCCGATGCTGCGAGAGCGGGACAGCGCATGGTTTTTTAATCCGTCGTTCCGGCAGGGACGCCAGATTTTTGAGGATTATGGGTTTCGGACCGGAGATATAAGAGCGTATTGGGAAAAAAATGAGATGAGGACCGGATCCTTTAAAATGGATTTGTGTGGAACGGAAAAGTCAGATGTATGTGCAAAAGAAATGAAAACAATGCCATTTGAACAGACATCAGAGACAATGAAATCCACGGGAAAAAGTGTCTGCTATTTAACGCCTTCTCAGATGACAGTCTGGGGCGAGGTCATGCCGGTGGGCGACCGGATGAAGCTTTTAAAGGATGCGGCGCGCGAGGATATGCTGATTATTGAGGACGATTACAACAGTGAGTTCCGCTATTATAACCGCCCGACACCGTCCTTGCAGGGGCTTTCCGGCGGGCGGGGCGTCGTGTATCTGGGGACATTTTCAAGGCTGCTTCTGCCATCGATCCGCATGAGCTACATGGTCCTGCCGCCGGATCTGCTGAAACGGTATCAGGAGCGGGGGCGTTTTTATAACCAGACGGCGTCCAAGGCAGAGCAGATTGCCCTCTGCCAGTTTATCCGGGACGGACATCTGGAAAGCCAGATCCGAAAGTCCAAGAAATTGTACGCGGCAAAGGCAAAGTGTCTGTGTGATGCGGTGCGGCGCATTTTTGGAGAAAAAGCGCGAACGCATCTGGGCGATGCCGGTTTTCTGGTTCTCATGGAGCTTGACAGCCCGCTTACATCGGCGGAAATTGCCGGGCGTGCGGCACAGGCAGGCGTCGCCGTCCGCCCGGTGGAGTCGGTCGGGAGTCTTTTGGAAAAACAGGAGCATCATTTTCAAGAGGGATATCCGAAGCTCCTGTTGTCCTGTGCCTCGATGGGGGCAGAGCGGTATGAGGAGGCGCTGGAGGTGCTGAAAGAGGTAGTGTATAAGAAAGAAAAATAGAAGATAGATATAGAAGTTAAAATGTCCGCATAAACCACAGCCAGTACCCGGAACCATCCGGGTAGTTGTGGGTATGCGGACATTTTATGCGACATTCTTACCCGTTTTTCTCCTCATGCGGCAGCCGGTTCCGGAGCAGCCGCTTTTTTAATTCACTCCAGTGAAATGGAATTAGCGGGTAAATATAACTTTTTCCGGCGATTGTCCGGTTAAAGACAAGGCAGCCGACGGCAATGAGTGTTCCGGCGATGAAGCCCCAGAGATTGAGGAAAAAGGTCAGAATCAGGAGCAGGACGCGCATGAATTTGAGTGCGTAGCCGAGTTCGAAGCTCGTCATCGAGTAGTTGGCGATCGTGACGAACGCCATATAGAGCATCGTCTCGCTGTTGAACCAGCCGGATTTGACCGAGTATTCTCCAAGCACGATACCGGCGATGACACTGAGCGGTGTCGTCAGCATGCTGGGGGTGTTGACTGCCGCGAGCCGCAGACCATCGATGGCAAATTCCAGGATCAGAAGCTGATAGATCAGCGCCACATGGATCTCGTCGGTGACACGGATAAAAGCGAGCCATTCCGGGATCCAGCCGGGATTCTGCATAAAAAGCAGCCACAGCGGTGTCAGAAATAAGGTCAGGAAAAAGATGACCGTCCGCGACAGGCGCAGATAGGTGCCGGTCAGCGGTGGAAAATAGTAGTCGTCGGCTTCCTCGATGATATCGAAAACAGAGGATGGCAGAATCATTGCGGATGGCGAATTGTCCACCAGAATGATGATATTTCCTTCCAGAATCGAGGCAGCGGAGGTATCCGGACGCTCTGAAAAACGAAATTTTGGGAACGGATTGAACCATTTGTGCGGATAAATACATTCGGCAAGGCTTTCCTGGTTCATCGAGAGGGCATCGACATGCACTTTTTGAATCCGGGTGCGGATGCGGTTTAAAAGTTCGGTGTCCACCCGGTTTTCCATGTAGCAGATGGCGATATCGGTGTGCGAACTTTCCCCAATATTCATGATTTCCATCCGCAGCTTCGGATCGCGGATGCGCCGCCGGATCAGAGCCGTATTGAACACAAGCGTTTCGACAAAACCATCGCGCGAGCCGCGCAATACCTTATCCTTTTCAGGTTCGCTGACTCCGCGGGCGGGATAGGTGCGGCAGTCTATTGTGAGTGCCTGTGCATACCCGTCGATCAGAAGAAAAGGAACACCGGAGAGAAGCTGGATAATCAGCGCGTCCGAATCCGTTTCCAGCCCGATTTCGCCGTAGGCGAGGTAGAGGGCGGCAAAATCGTTTGCATTGTCAGGCATCTGGGCGGTTTCAATGCTGCTCATCGCCTGCAGCACTTTTAAAAGCGTATCGTCCTTGGTAAAACCATCAATACAGTAGAGGCAGGCATCGCGCCCGCCGATCATCAGGTTCCGATCTACGACATCAAAACTGATGTCCGGTCGGAGCTTTTTTTGAAAAAAAGTCCGGTTATTTTCAATGGATGAAGAAATCTGCATCGTGTAAATCTCCTATCAGAGAAGCCAATATCAGTGACCGCGAAGGGACTGGAATGGGACAAAATGTTTACAGATGGAGTATGTGCGAAAAGGATAAAAATATACGAAATGAAGCAAACAGAAAAAAATTCTCAAAATATGTTTTTTTTAAATTCATGGCAAGCGAGGCAATATCAGGGAAAAAGGCGGAAAAAATCGCTGCAAAAAGAGACTTAACATGTACTGAATGGAAAAAGAAATTTGCATGTTAGTTTTAGCAACTAAAAAAGTAATGCTTTATTGAGAATAAAATTCAATTAAAATAGATAAAAATTCTCATTTTTAAATAGATTTAAATAGTTGACAGATTTTATTAGATTAGTTTATACTAACCTCCTCGGCTGCCTGAGTTAGGGATGCCTAATCCGGTGCGGAGAGTAAGATACTACAAAAGATTATATGGAGGAATATGCATGAAAGGTAAGGGAAGATCCCGGCAGGCAATTCTGGCAGCGGTGACCGTGTTAGCGGCGGCGCAGGCAGGTACTGCTTATGCTTCAACTGGACCGGCATCGGAGTCCGGAGTACAGACCGGCGCCTGGATTCAGGAAGGACAGGACTGGAAATATCAGGGAACGGACGGAACGCTTAAGACTGGATGGGTCAAGACCGAGAGCGGCTGGTATTATCTGGATCCGCAGACCGGACGGATGATGACTGGATGGATCACCGTCGATGGACGCCGGTACTATATGAACACAACAGCCGATGGCGTGGAAGGACAGATGCGCCGCGGCTGGTGGAAGGACAATGCAGGAAAATGGTATTTCTTCAGCACTGCATCCGATGGAACGGAAGGTATGACCGTGACAGGATGGCAGTGGATTGATGGAAAATGCTATTATTTTGATAACTTGAGTGCAGAAAACTTTGGTCAGATGCACACCGAAGGTCGGACGCCGGACGGCTACAGCGTCAATGCGGATGGACAGTGGGTCAATGAAAATGGAGAGGTCCAGACCCGTGCGGATAGAGGTTACGCGAGCAGCCCGGCAGCAGACGGCAACGGAAGCAGCGTATCAGGAGGCGGTTCGGGGAATTCCGGCAGTTCCGGCGGCAGCCATTCGGGGGGCTCTGGAAGCAACAGTAATTCTGGAAATAACAGTAATTCCGGAAATAACAGTAATTCTGGAAATAACGGTAATTCCGGGAATGACGGAAATCAGAATGGCGGAAATGCCGGAGATAACGGAAACACTGAAAATCCAGACAAGCCGCAGATGGTTTCGCTGGTAGATGAGACGAAGACAAAGCTTACCGAAGTAAATTCCCTGGGCTGGTGGCTTCCGATCGCATTTGATGAGGGATACAATGCAGGCAATACGGTCGTTAAGGTCGATGGAAAAGATGTAACCAATCTTTTAACTCCGATCACAGATGACGGACGTATGGCAAAACTGGCGCTTCTTGGCACACCGGGCAAAGTAACCGTCAGCAGCAAAGAAGATGCGGCAAAGGAAGAGACGGTGGTTCTGAGCAATGAGAGCCAGGAAGATGCTGTATATGAGGAAAACGACGGCTATCTGCCTGAGAAGATTCTGACGCATGAGCCGGTTGCTTACTGGGACTATTATCTGACCAATTACGATGAAAACGGAAATGCCCGCATTTCTCCGAAAAAGACTACGTATAACTTGAATGAAGAGAAACAGACTCATCCGAGCTATTCGCCGGATGCGGTTCTTCCAAAAAATGGAAAAGCAGCCGTTACCATTCTGTTTAACTATAATACAGATGAGGAAAAAGAGTGGTTTGACGGCATCCGCAAACTGGAACTGGTTGAATACAATGAGCAGAAGAACACAATTAATTCGAGTCTCGTATTTGACAGTGAAAAGAATGTAGCGCACGGACAGGGACGCGTTGGACAGCTGACCATCCAGACAGGACAGAGCAATTTCTTCAATAATGGACGTTATTATGTGCGGGTTGTATCGTCGGCGGGCGGTTCCGCGCTCGTTCCGATTCATGTTGTCAATGAGACAGTACCGACGCTGGAGCTTAAGGAAACACCACAGTCCGGAAAGAACCTCCATTTTGCAGTCAGCGATCTGGTATACGCAATTGAGACACCGATCGAGCGTGTGACACTGGAAGATCCGAGCGGAACAGTAAGCGACCTTAAGATGATCGATGACTGGTATCTCTACAGTCAGGATTTATTTGTTCTGTACAATGATAATACAGACCATCTGCCATACATGGGCAATTACAAGATCACTGTATATGCAAATGGTTTCCAGTCATTCTCCAAGAGCTTCAAGGTGAAAACGGGCGCAGAGCCGGTAAAAGAGAAGGAACAGACCAATGGTCAGAAAATGGCGTCATACGGATTCGACGGTATCAGCACCGCATCGACCGGTTCCAGCGGAAGTGGAAGCTCCAGCGGCAGCAGCTCAGGAAGCTCTGCAATCTCTGCAAACCTGATTTTTGATTCAGATCTGCTTGTAAATGCACATCTCCTTGAACAGACCAAGATGGAAAATGATGCGTCCAAGGCAGTGATGGAGTGGTGGTACAATGCGATTCCGGATGCAGTCTTTGATACTGGAGATGATGATTTCTTCAGATGGACAGACTACATAAATAAGAGCGAGAATCAGAAATACGAAGAGAACAGAATGCTCCCATTTGCAGATTACCGTGAAAATGGAGCACTGGATCCGAACCATCCGGCAACGGCAAAAGAGGTTCTTGAAGATGGTCTGCTCGGCGATATCCAGTACAATGGAAACTTCTCCCGTCAGGATGCACCGGCGATTACAGTTGTACAGAACAAAGAAGGTGCTCCGGTAGTTCTGCAGACAGCGGATACAGAGTATATCAAGGCAGTTCAGGGTATCGTTGTCAATGGAAACTGGCAGGCACTCAGCGAGGACAAATATTCCATCGATAAAGAAGCTGGCACCATTACCATAGAGGCGGATGTATTCAAGGCTGGTGAGGAGTACAAGCTGACTGTCGATGCAACGGGATATAAGAGCCAGAGCATTGCATTTACATACGATAAGGTGCTGGAGAGTGATCTGGCGCTGAAGGTTGATTATGCGGATGCTAAAAATGCATTTTCAGCAAAGAAGACAGTAGATGGAAAGAATACATACTACTTTGCAGACGCTGAATTTACCGTTGAGGGCAGCGAGGGAGATTTCTTGAAGAACCTGAAATCTGTTACTCTGCTTCCCGATGAGGAGGATGCTGTTGAGAGAAATATCTACAAGAAAGGCGTGTCCAGCAGCAACGAGGTTTACTATGAAGTATCCGGGGATGGCAAGAAGCTGATTCTTCATCAGGTTCAGCCGGGAAGCTATAAGCTGACTCTTCGTTCGAATTACTACACAGAGGCGCTGAGATGTGAATTTGTGGTTGAGAAGGAAGAGGAAGAAATCCCAGATGAGCAGGAGATTGAGATTGGTGCTTCGGAAATCAGAAAGGCAAATGGATATGGTGAAAAGGGATATGTAATACAGTTTACCTATTCTGATGGAACTGGTATGAAACCTTCTGATTTTGCCTACAAAAAAGCATTAGAAGAATATGTAAAGAGCATCAATTCAGTAGTGGTAGGAACAACTACGTATTCTCCACAGTCAAGCTGGACATTAGGAGATAAGGAATATGCGTCAGATATTTATGATGATGCACATAACAATTATAAAGATAGCCTGCTTGTTTCTGACAGTGCATTTAATACGGATGGGGATACCACAATTACGATTAATGCAGATGGAGATTATCCAGAAGTAAAGATTGTAGTTGATAAAAATGGAAATCTCAAACAGGATGACAAGGAATTTCTTGATGCACCGACGCTGATCGGACCGGAAAAGATTTCCGAAGGAGATAATTTAACTCTGACTGGAAGCGATAATGCGGATGAGCTTGCGAAATATTTGAAGGCAATCAACACGGTAACATCAGATGGTAAAGAACTTAAATACGAGGTTAAGAATAATAAATTAATTATCGAGACAAGTGTCTTAACCGCAGGACCAGATGGAAGTGCGAGTGAGATTGTGATTAAGGCAGATGGCTATCAGGATCAGACAATTCGGGTTAAAGTGAAAAATTCCGAAACTAAAGAAGTTGAGGTTTCTAGTTTTGTAAAAGAACAATATAGTTCTGGAACAGCGAATTATATTGTAAGTTTTAATGGCGTTAAAGATGTGGAGGCATATCTGAATGCTGTTACCGAAGTTAAAGTAAATGGTAATCAATATGAAAAAGCAAGATATGCAAGCTTTATGGGTGAGGATCAGTATGCATTGAATTCGATTAATTATAATGGTAATGATAGCTTAAAGATTTCATCCAGTAAATTTAGTACAGAAGGAAATACAACTATCGAAATTACGGCAACAGGATATGGAACACTGACTTTTGAAATTGATGAAAATTACAAACTCATCAAAGAAGAGACCACCCTCATCGCCGACGAAGTTCTCCCAGATGAGATCGTCAACACCCCAACCGAGGAAGTCACCACACCGGAGCAAACACCGGAAGAGCCGAAGACGAATGACGAAAACAAGGCAGATGTACCGGATGGCGATAAGAAGAACGAGACAGACGATGCGAACAAGGCACCGGAAGTAGACGAGGACAAGAAAGAGGATTCGGACGAGTCCAAGGATACTTCGGATGAGAAGAAAGACGAAACTTCAGATAAAGGCGATGCTGACAAGGATGATTCGAAAGATGAATCCGGCGAAACTGGTGACGATTCCAAGAAGAATGAAACGGATGAATCTAAGGACAATGATTCCAAGAAGGATGAGACCGGTGACGTAAAAGATGATACTTCTGATAAGGAAGAATCCGACGGAGGTAAAGGCGATACTTCTGAGAAAGAAGAGTCTGTTTCTGAAGAAGAGTAGTTGTATTTAAAGGAGTAAAAATTGAAACAGAAGTGGTGGATTTTATTAACTCTGCTGCTGTGTGGCTGCGGTGCTTCATCGCAGCCGGATCAAACGGGGACGGTCCAGAATGACCGTCCTCGTTTATCTGCATCTATGGAAGAGACGGCAGAAAATGTGGCAGCAGTAGAAAAAAACGAAAATTTAGAGAAAAATCCCTCAAATTCGAACCAGAATCCGGGAGAAGGGCAGAATTGGACAGTGTTTGCGATGGATACTGTGATGCAGTTTGACGCCTACGGCGGAAGTGCAAATTTGCAGGAAAAAGTGAAACGGCGGGTGGAGGAGCTGGAAGGGGAGCTTTCGACAACGCAGGAAAACAGCGATATTTTCTATCTAAATCAGGAGAAAACAGCGAAACTTTCCGATGATACGCGTTATCTGATGCAGGAGGCGCTGGCACTGGGAGCGGAAACAGATGGTGCGCTCGATATTTCGATTTACCCGGTTGTGCAAAGCTGGGGATTTACAACGGGAAATTACCGGGTCCCCAGTGAGAGCGAGCGGGAAAGCCTGCTTAAATCGGTCGATTATCGTCTGGTCGGTTTAGAAGCAGATACGGCATCGATCGAGCCAGGAATGATGGTGGATCTAGGCGGTGTCGGAAAGGGATTTACCGGAGATGAGGTGGTAAAGACTATGAAGGAGGACGGCGTGACGAGCGCACTGTTCAGTCTTGGAGGCAATATCCAGACGATCGGAACAAAACCGGATGGCGAGAAATGGTATGTCGGTATCAAGGATCCGGAGAGCGACGGCTATCTGGGCGGAGTCAGGGTGCAGGATGAGGCGGTCATTACCTCCGGCGGCTATGAGCGCTATTTCACGGATGATGACGGAACAATTTACTGGCATATCATGGATCCGTCCACTGGGGCGCCGGCGCATAGCGGGCTGATTTCTGTGACAATCATCGGACCGTGCGGACTGCGCTGCGATGGGCTTTCGACCGCCCTGTTCGTCATGGGACGGGAAAAGGCAGCGGCACACTGGGCGGCGCATCAGGACTATGAGGCAGTCCTGGTTGACGAGGGCGGCACGATCTGGCTGACACCGGGCTTAAAAGACCGATTTATTCCGGTGGATCAGGGGGAGACGCGGGAGATTCGGATATTGTGATTCAGGAACAGATCTAGTATAATGAGCATAGAAAAGTGCATGCGAGTCAGATTTACAATTTATAACGAAGAGGTCGAAAATACCGTGAATGATAGATTGAAAAAGAAGCTTCTTTGCTTTGAGCGCGCTCTCTCCACATTGGAAGGATACGAGGGCTGGATGATAGGCACAACTACACTTCATCTGGACTGGCAGCCCAAACAGGGGGAGAATGAGTTTTGCCATACCAAATTAACTCCAGAAATCATCAAAAAAGGCCGCTCGGCAATCCGGGTCCGCATAGCGGCAGCGGAGGAGGAAAAGGAACGGGAAAATGAGGAGATGGAAGTGCTGCTGGTAAAACCGCGCCAGAGCGTCCTTGTCCCGGAAAAAGAGAAAATGCCGCTCATGAAAGCAATTACGGAACTGGGCAGTGAGGATGATGATACGCTGGTATTTAGCCGCAGCCAGATGGAAGAATATCTCCGGGAGGCGGCAGATACCAATCCGATCCATCAGGGAGAAGCGGCAGTTCTGCCGGGGTTTCCTGTTATGAATGCCTGCCTGCTTCGTCTGTGGAAGAAGGGCTGGATGAAGGGACAGACCGCTCTGGAAGTACGTTTTCTTGCCCCACTTCGTCCTGATGAGGAGGTATATCTGTCGGATTCGGGGCAGGAGGGAAGAAACGCGGTGTATCTGAGAACGAAGCAAGAGGGAAAGGAAATTCTTTCGATTACAGAAAAATAGGGATGCCGATGATAAAGTGGGTGCAGAGGAGCTATGGGTGCATATGTAAACCATTTATAAAAACAAGGTTGACAATCCACTGAAATTCCGATATACTCTTTTCTAGCAAAGATTCTCTGTGTGTGATTCATAGGAAAATGCATTACACGGCTTAGAATTTTATCACTGAGGAGGTATATATAATGAGTTCAGAGACAAGTGCAGTGAACGTACACGGCGCATGGAGCGCGAAGCGGCTTACACTTTTGGCGATGATGCTGGCTCTTATCAGTGTGTCTTCGTATATTGCGATTCCGCTTCCGTTTTCGGATGCAAAGATCACAGCGCAGACGATGATTGTCAACCTGATCGGTCTGCTGATTGCACCACAGGATACCATTTTAGTTATGGCGAGCTGGCTGCTGTTAGGCTTATGCGGCGTGCCGGTATTCAGCGGCGGAAGCGCAGGACCGGGAAAACTGCTTGGACCGAGCGGCGGTTACTATATCGGATTTCTGGTTGTAGCGTTCCTGATTTCCCTGTTCTGCCGGAAATGGAAAAATGTTGCATTCCAGACAGCGTTCCTGATTGTAGTTGGTATTCCGGTGATTTACGCATTCGGTGCAGGCTGGATGAAACACGTGACCGGACAGCCGTGGGGTGCAGTTATCGTGCAGTCGATAATTCCGTTTATTCCGCTGGACATCGTTAAGTGTGTGGCAGCGGTAGCACTTGGAAAGGCGCTGAAGCGGACGGGCTTATTTGGAAATTAGATAGAAAATAAAGATGGGATGTGGTAGTGAACAGAATCAGCCTTTTAGTGCAGAAATGCAGCCAGGAGGCATGAGGAGTCCGTTGCCGCATCCCTTTAATTTTAATTAGGAATAGAAGAAAAACAGGAGAAAAGTATGAATCACGTATATATTCTGGGCGGTTTGCGCAGTTACATCGGGGTGAAAGATGGAATGTACCGTCATATCCCGGCGGAAAAGCTGGGGGCGGAGGTGCTGCGGGAGGTGGTTTCGCGATTTGAGCTTCCAACCGATGCGATCGACTATATAATAGGAGGAAATGCGGTCGGGGGAGGCGGCAATATCACGCGTCTGGCGGCACTTTCGGCAGGGTTTCCAGAGCGGATTCCGGCGGTTACTTTGGATCTGCAGTGCGGGTCGGCGCTGGAGGCGATCAGCGCGGCCGCAGCCAAGATTGAGAGCGGGATGGCGGATCTGGTCATTGCCGGGGGAATGGAGAGTTCTTCGGTACAGCCGTACCGCATGATGTCCCCGAACCATCCGGAGTATGACGGTGGAAAGGTGTATACGGTTGCACAGTTTGTGCCGGGAAAGCGCGGCGAGCAGGTTATGTTAGAGGGCGCGGAGGAGACTGCGATCCGGGAAAATGTCTCTAAGGAAGAGATGGACACCTGGGTGCTCCGGAGCCATAAGAGGGCGGCGCAGGCGCGCAAAGAGGGAATATTGGAGGATATAACGGTTTCCATCGACGGCAGCAGCCGGGATGAGGGAATCCGTCCGACAATGAGCCAGCGTCTGATCGACCGCCTGCCGTATCTGCTTCCAAATGGCACGAAAATCACGGCGGCAAATGCGTGCCTGATGCACGATGGCGCGGCATTTGTGGTACTTTGTTCGGAACGGTTTTTGCGGGAACAGGGACGGAAAGCAGAATGCCGTTTCCGGTTTGGTACAGCGATCGGGGATGATCCGATGATGAGCCCAAAATCAGCCGTCAGCGCTGCTAAGGCGATACTTGCAAAAACGGGGCATTCTTATCAGGAGATCGATGCTTTTGAGGTCAATGAAGCGTTTGCCGTTATTGATGTTCTATTTGAACGTGCATTTCCGGGGATTGAAGACCGTTATAATATCTGGGGCGGGGCACTTGCCTATGGGCATCCATATGGAGTCTCCGGCGCAATGATTCTGCTGCATCTGATGAAAGCACTGGAACATAAAAATGGGCATTTGGGAATGTGCTGCGTGGCAGCCGCCGGAGGGATCGGAAGCAGTATTCTGGTGGAGAAAGTAATGAAGTAGATGAAGACAGTGCTTGAATGATATAAAAAGTAAATGTGGTAAATTTAAAAGCTCAAATTGGTAAAAAGTTCTACATAAAAATAAGTAAAAGACAGGAATTAATCATGAAAGAAATACAGACACAACGTATAAATACATATCTGGATGCGCTCCGGGCATACCCGCCAGAGTGGGAAGCCCTGATCACGGAGAAAGAGCGCTATACGTTCGGGGAGCTCATCGAGGCGGCAGAACGTGTAAGGAAACATCCGAAAGAGATAGAAGAAAAACAGGGAAAACGTCACATCCACTGGATCCAGGAACCGACGATCGCGCATCAGCTTATTCAGTTTCTGGCATATGGAGACGGAAATACGGTTCCGGTGATTGCACCGTCCGATGTAAAAATTTCCGATGAATTGCGTGACGTGACACCTCCGGAAGGGGCATATATGGGTGTGATGACGTCGGGAACCTCCGGTCGTCAGAAAGTATTGTTCCGCTCCTTTGAAAGCTGGCACGATTTTTTTAAGCTTCAGAATAAAATTTTCAAAATGGGAGAGGGAAGCATTACGTTTATGCAGGGGAGCCTGGCGTTTACGGGCAACCTGAACCTTTATATGGCGCAGCTTGCGTCCGGCGGAAGCGTCGTTGCGGCGGATTCCTTTGATCCGCGCCTCTGGAAGCGGATGATCGAGGCAGAACAGGCGACCTGCGTCTATCTGATTCCTGTCAAGCTGCGGGCGCTGCGGCGTATCTATGAGCGGGAACAGGCGGTCAATTACCGGATTATTTCTTTTGTCAGCGGCTCCCAGAGTATGGGCGGTGCGGAGGCAGTACAGTTTAAAAAGGCATTTCCCGAAGCGGAGATTACATTGTATTATGGCGCCAGCGAGCTGAACTATATTACCTATATCCATGGAAGTGAGATGAAAGAAGATACGACGCTGGTTGGCCGTGCATTTCCAGAGGTGGATGTCTGGATTGAAAACGACCATTTTCATGTAAAAACGCGGTATGGAATCCTTGGAATTGGAAATGACGCGGTGATTGGGGACTGCGGTCACACAGATGCAGAGGGACTCTTCTATTTTGATGGGCGGGATGATGATATCTGCAACATAAATGGGAGAAAAGTGTCATCCCTCCGGATCGAAGAGGCGGTGCGGACATTTCCGGGAGTGGCAGAGACGGCAGTGAAGGCAGTCCATGAGCATGGGCGCGATTATCTGAAAGTGTGGATTGTGTGGGAGAAAGAAGCTGAAAGGGAAGAAATTGCCGGAAGTGACAGCGGAAAATGTGGTTGTACCAATATGGCAATTCGGGAATTTTTGGCAGAAAGACTGGTAGATTATGAGATTCCACGCGAATTTGTCTTTCTAAAGGAGTTTCCAAAGACTGAAAGTGGAAAGATTCGTAAAAAAGAACTGTGAAAAATGCTTTTTCTTGTCAAAAAAGAAAATTGCTTATTGTGCAAAATGACAAAAGTGACGTTGACAAAATTGGAAAAGGGTGGTATATTCCCGTCTTTGACAGTAATGTTTGGAAAAACACCGCAGAAAGGCTTATTCTATATAGCTTTTCCGGCGGTGCTTTTTCGTTTTGTGATAAATTCATAGTCTGTTTCAATCCGGGCCTGTTCTTTTGCCCAAGCCATAACGTCATCTCTTGTAGGATCGTGTTCAACCAGCAATTCTTTTAAGGTGCCAAGTTTTCGAATAGTCCTGGAAGTAGATTTTCCATTGGCATCAATGTAGGATTGCTTTTTATTTAGATATAGTTTATATTGTTATATAAAGAGTTATATCATTCATGTTATTAGGAACAGGGAGAAAGAAAATGTTAAATAGTAGTGCCGCAGTGCCTCTGTATGTCCAATTAAAAGAAAAAATTGAACAAAAAATAAGTAATGGTGAATATAAACCAGGAGAAAAGCTGCAAACGGAAGGTGAAATGGCAAAATCGTTTGGAGTCAGTATCATTACAGTTCGAAAAGCAGTCAGCGAATTGGTGGAAAAAGGACTTGTAGAAAAAAAGCAAGGAAAAGGAACATTTGTCTGCCAGCGCAAAGTAACTAAAGATATGAAAAAATTGCAGAGTTTTTCGGAAATGTGTGCTCATATGGGAATGAAGGCCGGAGGACGTATGCTTGAAAACAGGCTGGAACCGGCGAGTGAAAAGATAGCCCGGCTTTTGAATGTGGAAAAAGGCAGCCAGGTTATCTATATATCCAGAGTCCGCTATGCGGATGGTATGCCGATGGCGATTGAGCGTAACTATTTTCCACTTAAATATGCATTTCTTCTGGAAGAACGATTTGATGACAATTCATTGTTTACATTTTTGAAGGAACACTCTCATACAGCAGTGGCAATTTCAGAAAAATGGATTGAACTTTGCAAGGCGACAGCAGCGGAAGCAGAGCTTTTGCAGATGGCGAAAGGAACTTCGATGCTTTTTATCAAAAGTGTGGCATATACGGCTGAGAAGGAACCCATTTATGTAGGGCATCAGGTGTTTAATGGAGAAAAATGCTCATTTTATGTCTGTGAATCTACAATAGGAATCGAGTAAATTAATTGAAAAGAAAAGGCTGATTCAGGTTAGGAAGCAAGAAAAATTTGCGCTAACAGGAGTCAGCCTTTTCTTTTTATCAGGAACATGGAAACGGAGATGATAGAAATTCCATTACCGGGCACGTATGCGTGAACAGTACCTAGAAAAAAGTGATGTAAAAAAATGCAGAAATCACTTGACAAAATACATACATAAGTATAATATGATATCATAACATTATATAATGATATATAATCAATCCAAAGGAGATGAAAAAATGCGGGTCATTGGAATTGGGGACAATGTGTGCGACAAATATGAACATCTCAGGCTTATGTTTCCGGGAGGTCAGGCTGCAAACTTTGCGGTTTATGCAGGGATGCTGGGGGCAGAGTCAGCTTATATGGGAGTGTTCGGACGGGATGAGGTTGCAGAACATGTGATAGCAACACTCGATGAGCTGCAGGTAGAACACAGCCGGTGCCGTCAGTATGAAGGAGAAAATGGTTATGCGAGGGTTACGCTGGTAGACGGAGACCGTGTTTTTCTCGGAAGCAACAAAGGCGGCGTATTAAAAGAAAATCCGTTAAATCTGGACGTGGAAGATCTGGAGTATATTAAAACATTTGATCATGTACACACGACCAATAATAGCTATTTTGATGAACAGCTTCCTAAATTGGCAGAACAGGGAATCTCTGTATCGTATGATTTTTCGGGTCAGTGGATCGATGAAGAACGAGTAAAAAAGGTTGCTCCGTATATTACGTATGCGTTTCTTTCATGTGGTTCCGTTTCGAGAGAGGATGCGGAAGAAATTTGTAAGAAAATGTTTCGTGCTGGATGCCCAATGGTAATTGCAACAAGAGGAAGCTATGGAGCAGTTCTATTTGATGGAACGCAGTTTTATGAGCAGCCGCCGCATCTGGTTGAAGCAGTAGATACGCTGGGAGCAGGGGATTCATTTGCAACGGCATTTCTGCTTTCGTTTCTGGAGAGCCGGAAAAAGTATGGCATACAGATGAAAGAAAGCATTTATGAAAAAGAGATAAGGAAAGCACTGGAAGCAGGGGCAGAGTTTTCTTCGAAAACCTGTATGGTTCAGGGGGCTTTTGGACATGGAAAGTCATTTTGATAAATAATTGATACAAAAAAAGAAAAGGAGATCAGAAAGATGGAAAAATCAGTAAAAGAAATTGTAGCAGAGATCAAAGAAAAGATGGACAAACTGGGTGGATTAAAGCATGTGTATTTTGTAGCTTGCGGCGGATCTAAGGCAGCTATTTTCCCAGGGCTGTACCTTCTTCAGAGTGAGGCAAAAACTTTTAGCGCTACTACATATACCAGCAATGAATTTGTTCATGCAACACCAAAAGAACTGGATGAGCGGTGCGTTGCAGTTATTTGTTCATTAAAGGCAACGCCTGAGACCGTAGAGGCAGTAAAAACAGCCAATGCTGCAGGTGCAGTGACAATCGCTATGACAGGAAATATGCAGACAGGTATGGCAAAAGTTGGACAGTATATTGTGACATATTCAAATGGAGATGATCAGGTATATAGTGATTCTAACCAGGCGAACGCCCTTCGGATTGGTTTTGAGCTGTTAAAACAGTTTGAAAACTGGGAGAATTATGACAAGGCGATGGAAGCATACCGTTACATTGATGAAATTATAGAAGAAGGCAAGAAAAATGTTTTGGCGGATGCAAAAGCCTGGGCAGAAAAATATAAAGATGAACCTGTATTTTACGTGCTGGCATCTGGTTCAAACTATGGAGTTGCATATTCCATGTGCTGCTGTCATTTCATGGAGATGCAGTGGAAGCATGCTGTGTGCCTGCATACGGGTGAGTACTTCCATGGTCCATTTGAAACAACGGATAAGAAGCTTCCGATGATCCTTCTGATGAGTGAGGGAAGAACCCGCGCATTGGATGAACGCTGCTTAAAATTCCTGCGCACTTATGCGGAAAATTATATTGTAATTGATTTTGAAAAATTAAATGGCGGTAAAATCGATAAGAGCGTCGTAGAATTCTTTAATCCGGTTGTTATGATTCCGATTGAGAGATACTATGTTTCCCAGATGGCGGAAGTGCGTGGCCATTCTATGGATGAAAGACGTTATATGTGGAAAGTGGAATACTAAAGATCCTCCAATTAAATATTTTCTTAGACAGACAGCGAGGCCTGACCGTATGGAGCAGACTTCGCTGTTTTGTCCATACGGGCAAGTTAATTTAGAGTGAGCATAGTGTAAGTAAAAAATCAGAACGTTTGGCATCAAAGAATTGCTGAAAAAGATAACAGACAAGTGAAAAAAATTGTGAAAATTGATATGGATGTGTGTGATGAAAAAAAAACGTAATAAAAATATGATAGGGAGAGAGGCTGACCCCTAAAAAAAAATATGTAAAATGACAAATTAGCATTGACAATATAATGATATATGATGTATTATAATGACATGATATGAAGTGATTCGCTTGAAACCTGCAGGAACAAGAAGAATTTGAAAAGAAGGTAGGAGGAAATGTCATGAAAGCAGATGTGTTTGAGTATGAAGGGGAAGGTATTCAGTGTGTATATGACAATAAAAAATGGGTCGTATGTATTAAAAACTGGAAGCCTAATAATGATATTGAGAAGATTCAGTATCTGGAAGTGCATCACGCAACCGATGAGCAGTTTATTCTGGTTCAGGGAAAAGCAGTTCTTTTGACAGCGTCCCGCGAGAATGATGCATTTAAGATTGATGTAATTCCGATGGAGCCAAATAAAGTTTACAATGTTTTGCAGGGAACATGGTTTAATACGATCACACAGAAGGATACAAAGCTGATATATGTGCAGGATGCGGGGACGACAACAGAAAACAGCGAATACTGTGATATGACAGAAGTGGAATTGAGTATGGTTAGGGAAAAAGCAAAAAAAGCATTGCAGTAGCATCATAAAAAAGAAATGAGGAGGACAAAAGATGGAGTTTAATGCGTATTCCATGTTGGTGGATTTCATGTGGGCAGGTATTTTCCTGTTTGTGGCGAAAATGCTGAGGGAAAAAATCAAGATTCTGCAGAGCCTGTTTGTTCCGGTCAGTCTGCTGGCTGGATTTATCGGGCTTGCCTTAGGACAGAATGGTTTTGGAATTATCAGTTTTTCTTCACAGTTTGGTTCTTATGCAGGTCTGCTGATTATTGCAGTATTTGTATCAATTGGGCTGAGGGGCTTTAATTTTTCAGCTGGTGGCTGGAAAACAAATTTTGATCGGATTGGCAGCTACTACTGCTTCCGCAATATTGGCTGGGCGTTTCAGTATGCAATGCCGATTATTTTTGCAATGGTAGTCCTGAAAATGTTTGCTCCTGATTTAAATCCGGCATTTGGAATGTTGATTCCTGCAGGCTTTCAGGGAGGTCATGGTACAGCAGCAGCACTTGGCGCGACACTCGGCACACTTGGATGGGAAGATGCAACGGATCTGGCGATGACAAGTGCAACGGTGGGTATTTTAACCGGTATTTTTGGTGGAATTATTTTGATCAAACTTGGAACAAAAAGAAACTATACTAAGTTTGTAAAAGATTTCAGCCAGCTTCCTAACGATATGCGCACGGGACTCATTGAAGAAGGAAAACGCCCGGTATTAGGCGAAGAAACCGTTTCACCGATGGCAATTGATCCGCTGGCATGGCATCTTCTTCTGATTCTGATTCCAACCGGTATTGGATATCTTTTAACAAATGTAATTCAGGGAGCAACCGGACTTGGCGTTCCGAGTTTCTCTGTCGGCTTCCTGGTAGCAATTGTATTTCATTTTGTATTAAAAGGAATAAAAGCCGATAAATATGTAGATAACCGCATCATTTCCCGTATGGGAAGCTGTGCAACTGATTTCCTTGTATTTTTCGGTGTGGCATCAATTAAGATTCCGGTTGTTATTGAGTACGCAGTTCCGTTTGGTCTGCTGATGTTATTTGGAATTGTCTGGGTTGTATTCCACTTTACAGTGATTGCGCCGAGACTCTTAAAACAGGAGTGGTTTGAGAGAGGTATCTATGTATATGGTTACTCGACCGGTGTAACAGCAATCGGCATGGCACTTTTAAGAATTGTAGATCCGGAGAATAAGAGCTGTACACTGGATGATGCAGCAATTGTAACACCGATTGAGTCAATTATTGAAATTTTTGCATTAGCGGCAGTTCCGGTTGCCTGTGTTCAGGGAAACTGGATTGCAGCTGTAACACCAATTTTGATTTACCTGGCAGCGCTTTGCATTGTCCCAGTTGTCTTCAAATGGTGGCATAAACATCCAGGTAAAGCATGGGATGAAAGTGAGCTTTAGGGAAAGAAAAAAGATATAAATGTAATCTGTAAATAAGCGGGCACTGTGAAATCTGATAGAGTGAAGGTTTTTGCAGTGCCTTTGTGTGTAGAGAGGAGGAACAACTGGATGATAAAGATAAGGCGGGAACAGATTGCAGGAATGAATATGCACTATAAATACAGAACTTTGGATTATTTCTTTAAAACGCAGCAGGCTCTCGGAATAAAAAATATAGAGTTTTGGTGTGCAAGACCGCATTTCCTGCTAGATGATTATGGGTTTGAGGATGCGGCTGAATTAAAAAAGAATGCAGCGGATTATGGATTGACAATCGGAGCTTTTTCACCGGAGTGTACGATTTATAATTATGCACTTTGCTGTCATGATGAGACGGCAAGAAAGCATTCAATCGGATATTTTGAAAATGGAATCCGTGCAGCGGCAGAAGCTGGTGCGAAAGTGATGGTACTCAATTGCTGCGGTGGTGCAAGAAATGAAGATCCGAGACGTATTTTTGAACGTGCGGTTCAAACCTTGCGTCGGCTTTCAAAAACGGCTGCGGAAGAGGGGGTTGTTCTTGCAGTGGAAACAGTACGGCCAGAAGACGCAACGGTTACTAATATGCTTCCAGAACTAAAAAAACTTTTGGAGTCGGTTAATGAGCCACAGATACAGGCTGCCCTGAATTTGACGAGTGCTGGAGTGGCAGGAGAGTCGATGAAAGACTGGTTTGAAGCATTTGGAGACAAAATATACCATATCCGTTTTGTGGATGGACGTCCGCAGGGATGCCTTGCATGGGGAGATGGTTTGAGACCGTTAGAGGATCAATTGATTTGTCTGGATCAGTACAAATATAAAGGATTGCTAAGCCTGGCACTGAATGATGCACGCTACCTGGAGGATCCGGCTGCAGCCGATCGGCAGAATATGCGTGAATTAGAACCGTTTATAATGGATTAATGGAGTAATTGTATGAGGAGGAAGCGAAAATGAAAATAGTTGATTTTGATAAACTTTCGGTATTGAATCTTCATTATTGCCAATATACGTTGGATTATTTCCTGGATTGTATGCAGGAACTGGGAATCAAAAATGTAGAATTGCTGGGAGGGCATCAAGGACTTTGGCTGGATCCAAAGGAATATCAGGATCCGGAGCCGGTTCGTAAAAAATTAAAGGAACACGGCTTGAAGTGTCCAGTATTTACACCACAGAATTGCCGGTTTGGTTACCAATTTGGTGTAAAAGAACCAGAACTGAGAGAAAAAACATTCGGATTTTTTGCAAATGCGATACGTCTGGGAGCTGCGCTGGGGGCAGACAAGATGGAAGCAAATTCTGGATGGGGTTACTGGGATGAAGCGGAGGAGGATGGATTGAAACGGGCAGCTGAGATGCATCAGAGACTTTGTGAGGTCGCAGAGGAAAATGGCGTGACAATTGTGGCAGAGTCTTTACGGCCGCAGGAATCAAGAATTGGGTATAGTTTGCGGCAAATGAAACAGTTATTTGATTTAGTCGATCATCCGCGCTTTAAAGTTATGATTGATTTGACAGCAATGTCGGTTTCTGGTGAAACGATTCAGCAGTGGTTTGATGTTTTTGGAAAGGAAAACATTGTACATGCACATTTTCAGGATTGTGATCCCTATGGGCATTACATCTGGGGTGAAGGGAAGAGAAACTTAAGAAAAGATTTAGAGGACATGGTAAAAAATGGATATGAGGGATATTTTACGCAGGAACTGACAGCACCGGCGTATTACCTGGATCCATTTCGTTATGACAAAAGAAATGTGCAGAATTTGAGAATGTACATGGAATAGAGGAGAGAAAGAATATGTGGACAGATGAATTATTTCATGTAAAAAAACCGATCATTGCACTGTTGCATTTGCGGGCGCTGCCGGGGGATCCTCTGTATGAAAAAGATGCAACGATGGGAGAGGTAATTGAAAAGGCAGCCAGAGAGCTTCAGGCGCTCCAGGAGGGAGGAGTAGATGGAATTTTGATTGCCAATGAATTCAGCCTTCCGTATGAAAAAAAGGTTTCCTACGTAACTGTGGCAGCGATGGGACGGATTGTGGGAGAATTAAAAAAAGAGATAAAAGTTCCATTTGGTGTCAATATTGTTTCTAATCCATTGGCGACGATCGATTTGGCAGCAGCAGTCGAGGCAGATTTTGTAAGAAGTACATTTACGGGTGCCTATATAGGTGAAAATGGAATTACAGATACGAATATTCCAGAAGTCTTGCGTAGAAAAAAAGCACTTGGACTAGATAAAATGAAATTGCTATATAAGGTAAATCCAGAGTCGGATGTATATCTAGCAGAGAGAAGTCTGGAAAAAATAACAAAATCCATGATTTTTCATTGCTTTCCAGATGGTCTTTGTGTTTCTGGAAGTAGTGCTGGTCAGGAAACGGATTCAAGTTTGGTACGCAGGGTCAAGGCAGTTTCTGGATTTGTTCCTGTTTTCTGTAATACAGGGTGTACGAAGGAAAATGTGGTTGAAAAACTTAGTGAATGTGATGGCGCCTGTGTAGGGACTGCTTTTAAGAAAGATGGTAAATTTGAGAATTTTGTTGAAAAACAGAGAGTCATGGAGTTTATGGATGTAGTTAAGGCGTATCGCTGTACAATGGAAGAAGGCGTATAGACGTTGCATTATTTTTTAGGAATTGATGTTGGTACATATTCAAGTAAAGGAGTTCTAACAGATGAGTCTGGAAAGGTGGTAAGTCGGGCAGTTACTCATCACGGAATGGAAAATCCAGAACCTGGTTATTATGAGCAGGACGCGGATAAGGTATGGTGGAATGATTTTTGCATTTTGTCAAAAATGCTCTTACAGCAGAGTGGTGTAGAACCAGAAAAAATTGCTTGTGTAGGGGGAAGCACATTGGGAGCAGATTGCCTTCCAGTTGATAAGGACGGGCATCCTTTACGAAAAGCAATTTTATATGGTATTGATGCACGTTGCGTGGAAGAAATGGAGTATCTCTCACAGTATTATGGCACAGAAAAAGTAAAAAAACTATTTGGACGTCCAATTTGCAGTGGAGATGTATCTGCTAAAATTTTATGGATAAAAAATCATGAACCAGAGGTATATAGACGCACACACAAGTTTTTGACAGGTTCTTCTTATCTAACATTTAAACTAACTGGAAAATATGTAATAGATACATTTTTGGGGATGGCTTCATTTCGTCCGCTGTATTATCCGGATGGGAGCATCCATAAAGAAATGTGTAAACCGATTTGTATGCCGGAGCAGTTGGCAGAAGGAATGCCGGTTACCCATATTTGTGGAACGGTAACAAAGCAGGCAGCTAAGGAGACAGGACTCAAAGAAGGAACGCCAGTTATTACTGGAACTGGAGATTCAGCAGCTGAGGCAATCAGTGTAGGAGTACTTGCACCAGGCGATCTGATGGTACAGTTTGGATCGTCCTTATTTTTCTATTGTTGTGCAGATCGGCTGATTCAGGATGAGCGAGTGCGCGGAAATCCATTTTTAATTCCAGAAACTTATAGTGTAGCAGCAGGAACTAATAATGGAGGCACACTTCAAAAATGGTATTTGGAACAGTTATTTTCTGAATGCTTGGAAAAGGAAAAAACACCAGGATTGAATGCATATGAAGAAATGATGAAAGGAATTTCTGAGATTGCACCCGGATCGGATGGTTTGATAACTTTACCCTACTTTGCGGGAGAAAGGACACCGCTGAATGATCCAGACGCAAGAGGAATGATTGTGGGACTTTCATTGAGCCATACAAAAAGACATTTGTATCGCTCGGCACTGGAAGGAATTGGGTATTCAGTTGCACAGCATATTGACATATTCCGTGAAAATGGTTTGCCTGTAAAACGGATTGCAGCGGCGGGGGGAGGAACGAAAAACGCAGTTTGGATGCAGATGGTGGCGGATATAGCAGGGGTATCGTTAGAAACACCAAAGGAAGACATAGGGGCAGCTTATGGAGATGCACTGATGGCAGCGATTGGAGTCGGATTCTACCAAGGTTTTTCAGATTTGCGCCAAGTAATCCAAAAGAAATGTATTTATAAGCCGGATTTAGAGAGGCATGAGTTATACAAGCCATTTAGAAAGCTATTTGATGAATTATATAGGTGTAATCAGGAAATATTACATAGTTTATCTAAGCATAACAAGTAAATAAAAGATATGGAAAGGCTTTTTGACTGTAATCATTGATATTACAATTGAAAAGCTTTTTCATTTATAGGTTCCCGATAATGTGTAAAAATGAAATTCAATCAATCGGGCAGAATATATGTTCGAAATTCCGCACTTTCCTTGCAATGAAAACTGTGCTATGGTATACTGAAAAGAAGATTTGGAGGCATTTTGAAGCGTTCTTTTTTTGTTTGAACCAGATCTTGAACCAGTGAGAAAAGAAAGGAATTTACCGTGATTTCGTATGTAAAAGGCATCCTGGCGGAGAAAGCAAAGGACCGTATCGTGGTCGAGTCCGGCATGATGGGGATCGGGATTTTTGTCCCGATGTCGGTGCTGGAAGTTTTACCGCCGCTCGGGGAAGAGGTAAAGATATATACGCACCTGCAGGTGCGGGAGGATGATATGAGCCTGTACGGCTTTTTAAGCCGTTCGGATCTGGAGATGTTCCGCCAGCTTCTGGGGGTCAACGGCATTGGTCCGAAGGGGGCACTTGGCATCTTGTCGGCGCTGCGTCCGGAGGATCTGCGTCTTGCGGTTATGACTGGGGATGCGAAGGCGATCTCCCGTGCACCGGGCGTTGGGGCAAAGACGGCACAGCGGATCATTCTCGATTTGAAGGATAAAGTACAGGCAGAGGATCTGCTGACACCGCTGTTAGATGGCAGTGCGGCGGTTTCGCCGGCTGCGGGGAACGGGCTTTCAGGCAATGCGGTGAAGGAAGCCGTGGAGGCGCTGGTGGCGCTGGGATATACGAATGCCGAGGCGGTGAAGGCGGTCAAGAGCGCCAATGTGACGGAAGAGATGGATTCCGAGGCGGTATTGAAGGCATCACTGAAATATCTGGCGTTTTTGTAAAACAACCTATGTGTCGGACATTCGAAATTGCAGGATCATAAAAAATAGTGGTGCTTGTGCGTCAGATGAAAATTTGGAATGTGTGGCAGATATGAGAAAATGGAACTGTCATGGCTTAATTGAATGAGAGAGAAAAACAGGAAAGACAGGAAACAAGTATGAGCAGAAGGACGATTACAACCGAGGTGACGGAGGAGGATAAGCGGATTGAGGGAAGTCTCCGCCCGCAGACCTTAGACGAATATATCGGTCAGGAGCGGATCAAATCGACGTTAAAGGTATTTATCCATGCGGCGAAATCCCGCGGCGAGGCGCTTGACCATGTTCTTTTCTATGGACCGCCGGGATTGGGAAAGACGACACTTAGCGGCATTATCGCCAATGAGATGGGAACCCGTATGAAGGTTACTTCCGGTCCGGCAATCGAGAAACCAGGGGAGATTGCGGCGATTCTCAACGGGCTCCAGGAGGGAGACGTCCTCTTTGTGGATGAGATTCACCGCTTAAACCGCCAGGTGGAAGAGGTGCTTTATCCGGCGATGGAGGACTATGCGATCGATATCATGTTGGGAAAAGATTCGACGGCGCGCTCGATTCGTCTGGATCTGCCGAAATTTACGCTGGTAGGCGCGACGACACGCGCGGGGCTTCTGACGGCGCCGCTGCGCGACCGCTTCGGCATCGTGCAGAAGATGGATTTTTATACGCCTGAAGAGCTGCAGACGATTGTCCTGCGGACGGCGGGAGTTCTGAATGTGGAGATTGATAAGACGGGCGCCTATGAGATTGCGAGACGTTCGAGAGGAACGCCGCGTCTGGCAAACCGCCTGTTAAAACGTGTGAGGGACTTTGCACAGGTCAAGTACAACGGCGTGATTACGAAAGAAGTCGCGGATTTTGCACTGGATATCCTTGATGTGGACAAGCTGGGACTTGACAACAACGACCGTGCGATCTTACATATGATTATCGACAAGTTTTCCGGCGGTCCGGTCGGACTGGAGACGCTGGCGGCAGCGCTGGGCGAGGATGCTGGGACACTGGAAGATGTGTATGAACCGTATCTTCTGATGAACGGTCTGCTCAACCGGACTCCGCGTGGGCGGATGGCGACCGAAGCAGCGTATCGGCATCTCGGGTATACCTGGAATCAAGCAAAAAACGGTATTTCTGAGATTTGATATTTGATTGATTTGAAGGTGGTATTTCTGTGTGGGTGACGTGACAACGTCGAACCATATTTATTATAGATAGAAAGAAGAGAATGCGATGGCAAAACAGTATATAGATGTATTAATTGATGGAAAAGTGTATAGCCTGGGCGGCAGTGAGACGGAAGGATATGTACAGCAGATTGCCACGTATCTGAATGGGAAGATTTTCCAGCTCAAGGCGCAGCCGGGATTTTTAAAAATGCCGGAAGACTACCAGAGTATTATGACTTATCTGAATCTGGCGGATGATTATTTTAAAGAAAAAGAGAGTGCGAAGGCACTTGCATCTGACAAAGAGAGCATGGAAAAAGAGACATACCGTCTGAAACATGAGATGGTCAGCACCCAGATGAAACTCGAGAGTCTCCGCAATGAGCGCACCGTCAGCGAGGAAGAACTGGAGACGGCAAAGAAGGCGGCAAAAGAGGCAGCTGAGCAGGCGGAAGCTGCTAAAAATGAGGTACAGGCACAGATCGAGCGTGTGAAAAAAGAAGCGCAGGAGCAGATCGAGGCTGTGAAGAAAACAGCACAGGAACAGGTTGAGTCTGCAAGAAAAGAAGCGCAGGGGCAGATCGAGGCTGTGAAGAAAACAGCACAGGAACAGGTTGAGTCTGCAAGAAAAGAAGCGCAGGGGCAGATCGAGGCTGTGAAGAAAACAGCACAGGAACAGGTTGAGTCTGCAAGAAAAGAAGCGCAGGGGCAGATCGAGGCTGTGAAGAAAACAGCACAGGAACAGGTTGAGTCTGCAAGAAAAGAAGCGCAGGGGCAGATCGAGGCTGTGAAGAAAACAGCACAGGAACAGGTTGAGTCTGCAAGAAAAGAAGCGCAGGGGCAGATCGAGGCTGTGAAGAAAACAGCACAGGAACAGGTTGAGTCTGCAAGAAAAGAAGCGCAGGGGCAGATCGAGGCTGTGAAGAAAACAGCACAGGAACAGGTTGAGTCTGCAAGAAAAGAAGCGCAGGGGCAGATCGAGGCTGTGAAGAAAACAGCACAGGAACAGGTTGAGTCTGCAAGAAAAGAAGCGCAGGGGCAGATCGAGGCTGTGAAGAAAACAGCACAGGAACAGGTTGAGTCTGCAAGAAAAGAAGCGCAGGGGCAGATCGAGGCTGTGAAGAAAACAGCACAGGAACAGGTTGAGTCTGCAAGAAAAGAAGCGCAGGGACAGATCGAGGCTGTGAAGAAAACAGCACAGGAACAGGTTGAGTCTGCAAGAAAAGAAGCGCAGGAGCAGATTGAACGTGCGAAGAGAGAGGTACAGGATCGCGTGGAATCCGCGGAAAAAGCAGCCCAGGATCGCGCTGCCAGGGCGGAGCAGACAGCCCGGGAGCAGGCAGAAGCTGCAAAGAAAGAGGCATTGGAACAGATTGCGGATGCAAAGAAGGAAGCAAACGATTTCCGTGGAGAAGCAGAGGTTTGGAAACAGGAGGCAGAAGATCAGCGTCTGGCGGTCGAGTCATCCCAGAGTGAAATCGCTTCTTTGCAGGACAAGCTGGAGATTTTCAAACAACAGCTTGAAGAAGCAAGACAGGCGGCGACAGCTGTGCAGACGGAAAAATCGCAGCTGGAAGCACGTCTGATGCAGACGGAACAGGAAAAACAAAGTGTAAAAGAGCAGCTGAGCCAGCTGGAGCAGGAAAAACAGACGATAAAGAAAGATCTGGAAGAGAGCCTCCAGGAGGCAGGGGCAGCACGTGAGGAACTGGCAGCTGTCCGTCAGGCACAGGTGGAGGCATATATGAAGCGGAAGCCATTTCCCAAGAGACAGGGAACGGTGGAACTGAAAGATGCAATTCTGCGGTTATAATGGGTGAAATGATATGAAAAAAAAGGTGGAAATTCTGGCACCGGCGGGTTCCTTCGATAGCATGAAAGCGGCGGTTGCTGCGGGGGCGGACGCAGTCTATATGGGCGGCAGCCGTTTCGGAGCCAGGGCATATGCGGAAAATCCGGATGAAACGGGGATGCTGGAAGCGATCAACTACGTGCATCTGCATGGGCGCCAGCTTTATATGACGGTCAATACGCTGGTAAAGGAAGACGAGATGGATGACTTATACGACTATCTGCTTCCGTATTACCAGGCGGGACTGGATGCCGTGATCGTGCAGGACATGGGCGTATTTTCTTATATCCGGGAGCATTTTCCGGATTTGCCGGTTCATGCGAGCACACAGATGACGATTACCGGACCGGAGGGCGCGGCGCTTATGACTAGAATGGGCGCGGTCCGCATCGTCACAGCGCGTGAACTTTCATTGGAAGAGATACGCCGCATTTATCAGGAGACGGGCGTGGAGATAGAGAGCTTTGTTCACGGGGCTCTCTGTTACTGTTATTCGGGACAATGCCTGTTCAGCAGCCTGATCGGCGGCAGAAGCGGCAACCGGGGACGATGCGCTCAGACCTGCCGGCTTCCGTTTGATGTCCTTCGGCGGCTGGATGAGAACAACCCGAATGAAAACAAAAAACAAAAGAAAGAAAATGGCGTGTTAAATCCGGGCGATTCCAAGTATGTGCTCAGTCTCAAGGATCTTTGTACGCTGGATATTTTGCCGGATATTCTGGAAGCAGGCGTTTATTCCTTGAAAATCGAGGGACGCATGAAGAGTCCGCGCTATACGGCAGGCGTGGTGCGCCTGTACCGGAAATATGTAGATTTATATTTAAAGAATGGCAGAAAAGGTTACCGGGTTGACCCGAAAGACCGGAAGGAGCTGCTGGATCTGTTTGACCGCGGCGGTCAGACGTTAGGCTATTATACCGAGCACAATGGACGCGATATGGTGGTCTGCCATGAGAAACCGGCATTCCGCCAGGAAAACCGGGAACTTTACCAGTATCTGGACAAAACGTATGTGGAAGCAGAGGTGAAAGAACCGGTTCAGGGGTTTGCGCGTGTCTGTGAAGGCGAACCGCTGCAGCTGACGCTTCAATACGAAGATCCGCTGACGGGAGAAAGCCGGATGGCAGGCGGAATCGGAGCAGTTGTCCAGACGGCAGTGAAACAGCCGATGAGCAAGGAACGGATTGAGAAACAGCTCGGAAAAACGGGAAATACGCCGTATTATTTTGAAAATCTGGATGTGGAGACAGGCGGCAGCCCCTTTGTGCCGGTGCAGGAGTTAAATGAACTCCGCCGCTCTGCGTTTGAGCAGCTGACCGAGGAGATACTGCGTCCATACCGCCGGGAGATACCGGAAAATAGGGCGTGCGGGACAGGAAAAGGATGGCAAAATCCGGAAGAAAAGAATCTGGAAGAAAATAACCAGACAGGTTCGGAATCAGAAAAAACCAGCCCGGCTCAGGACGTTGAACTCACAGCAGATTTACCTGTACAGAGCCAGAAAACGCTGTTTGAGAATAAAAAAGGGAATAAAACAGCTCTGTACCACATCCACGTTTCGGTTGAACACCCGGCACAGTTAAAAGTGGCGTTATCCGTACCGGAAGTCGGAGCCATCTATCTGGATAGTGCTGAATTTGGCGTCGAACAGTGGAACGAATGGGTATCGCGCTGCCATGAGGCAGACAAGCAGTGTCTTTTGGTAATGCCGCATATTTTCCGCGATCGGGCAAAGGAATATTTTGAAACACATCGTTCCAGGCTGGAATCGGCGGGATTTGACGGTCTTGTCATCCGGGCATGGGAAGAGCTGGAACTGGTGCGCGAGTGGAAGATTTCCATCCCGCTTGTGATGGATTATGGTATTTATACGATGAATCACCGGGCGGAGGATTTTGTGCGGGAGATGGCGCCGGAGCTTTCGATGCGTTTTACCCTTCCGGTCGAGCTCAACAGCCGGGAGTTGGAGGCGCGCGACAGCCGGGAACGGGAACTTCTCGTATATGGTTCGATCCCGGTCATGGTAACCGCCCAGTGCATCCGGAAAACAGTGGAAGGATGCAGTAAATGTCCGGAATATCTGTATCTGCGGGATCGCAAAAAGAAGGTATTTCCGGTAAGGAACCAGTGCCGTTTCTGCTGCAATACGATCTACAATTCAAGCCCCCTGTCGCTTTTGAAGGATAAAAAGCAGATAGACCGCCTGCAGCCGGAGGTGCTGCGTCTGGCATTTACGTCGGAGAGTGCGGCACAGACCGGGGAAGTGCTGGATGCCTACGTGAAGACCTTCCTCCATCAGGAACCGGTGGAGCTGGAGGGCGAATTTACAAGAGGTCATTTTAAGAGGGGCGTAGAGTAGCGTGTGTACCGGGAATCTTCCGGGTACACATGAAAAGGAGGATCACCATGATAAATCTTGTGACAACGATGTCCAGGTATCTGATGATATTGCTGATACTGATTTATACATATTATAATTTCCGCTTTTTTTCACTGCCGGATGACGAGTCGAAACTCCGGCTCTGTCGTCTGCAGAATGTACCGCTGTTTTTGATATTTCTTCTGTCGGGTACGATCATTTATCTACAAACCGAGGATGAGGCAGTTGTGCTGTTTTTCGGCGCGCAGCTTGTCTTTTTTGTCCTGTACCAGCTCTTATACCGGCTGTTTTACCGGAATGCGTCGAGACTGTTGCTGAACAACACGTGTATGCTTCTGTGCACCAGTTTTATCATGCTGACGCGCATCTCGATGGACAAGGCGGTCCGCCAGTTTATCATCATGGCAGTTGCGGCGGTTATCACAATGATTATACCATATGTGATAGATAGAACCTGGCAGCTCGCTAAGATACCGTGGGTGTACGGCCTGATAGGTCTGGCGCTGCTGCTGGTTGTCTGTGTGATCGGCAATACCAGCTTCGGCGCGCAGCTTTCGATCAGTATCGGCGGATTTTCGTTCCAGCCGTCCGAGTTTGTTAAGATCAGCTTTGTATTCTTCGTGGCGACGATGTTTTACCGCTCAACGGAGTTTAAAAATGTGGCGATCACGACCGGCGTGGCGGCGGCGCACGTGTTGATTCTGGTGTTATCCAAGGATCTGGGAAGTGCGCTGATTTTTTTCCTCGCCTATGTCCTGATGCTGTTTATTGCAACCTCCAACTGGCTGTATCTGGCAGGCGGTCTTGGAAGCGGCTGTGCGGCTGCGATGCTGGCGTATAAGCTGTTTTCGCATGTGCGTGTCCGCGTGGAAGCATGGCAGGATCCGTGGAGTGACATCGCAGGAAAAGGATATCAGGTTACGCAGGCGCTCTTTGCGATCGGCACAGGCGGCTGGTTTGGCATGGGACTTTACCAGGGGATGCCGAAGAAGATCCCGGTTGTCGAGAAGGACTTCATTTTCGCGGCGATCTCGGAGGAGCTGGGCGGCATCTATGCGCTCTGTATTCTCCTGATCTGTCTGGGTTGCTTCATGCAGTTCATGCTGATTGCGACCCGGATGCAGGCATTATTTTACAAGCTGATCGCGTTTGGTCTGGGAATTGAGTATGTGGTGCAGGTGTTCCTGACGATCGGCGGCGTGACCAAGTTTATTCCGTCCACCGGCGTGACGCTGCCGCTTGTCAGTTATGGAGGCAGTTCGATTCTCAGCACATTTATCCTGTTTGGCGTGATACAGGGACTATATGTTCTGAAACGGAATGAGGAAGAAGAGGAGGAGCAGCAGTTTGATGAGGCAGAAGGATGAAATGGAAAGAACTGAAAATGCGAGAGCGCGTTCAAACCGTCATATTCTGTGGCTGACCTATGGGATTGCGGCGCTCTTTATCGCGATGGCCGTTTATTTTGGCTGGTTTATCCAGTTTAAGAGTGAAAATGTGATCGGCAGCTCTTATAATGCGAGGCTCGATCTCCTCTCAGACCGGGTGACCCGCGGTTCGATTATGAGCAATGATAAAACGGTGCTGGCGCAGACGAACGTTGCAAGTGACGGAAGCGAGAAACGCTATTATCCGTATGATTATCTGTTTGTCCATTCGGTCGGATATTCCGGCAAAAATGGAAAAACAGGTCTGGAGTCGCTGGCGAATTTCTACCTGCTTTCCTCCCATGTGAATCTGATTGAGAAAACGATCAATGAATTTCAGGGGAAGAAAAATCTGGGCGACAATGTGATTACGACGCTCGATGTGGATCTGCAGCAGACGGCATCCGACGCGATCGGAAAACACCGGGGCGCGGTGATTGTCATGGAACCGGATACGGGAAAGATTTTAACGATGGTTTCCCAGCCGAATTTCAATGCGAATCTCGTCGATGAGCGCTGGGCAGAGTTGATATCGCCGGACAATACGAAGGCGCAGTTAGTCAACCGCGCGACGCAGGGCTTATATCCGCCGGGATCGACGTTCAAGATGCTGACGGTGCTGGAATATATGAAAGAGAACCCGAATACCTGGCAGGACTATGTGTATAATTGTAATGGCTCTTACCAGAATGGCGATTATACGATTAAATGTTACCACGGGACGGCACACGGGGCGCAGAACCTGATTCAGGCATTTGCCAATTCCTGCAACGGTGCATTTGCGGAGATTGGAATGCAGATTAATTCAGAAAAATTCCGGGCGCTGGCAAATCAGATGCTCTTTAATTCGGAGCTTCCGTACACACTTCCGTACAACCAGAGCACGTTTTCGCTCGACGGCAGTTCGGATGACTGGGAAAAGCTTCAGACCGCGATCGGACAGGGAAAAACCCAGATTACGCCGCTGCATAACCTGATGATCGTATCGGCGATCGCCAACGGCGGCACGCTGATGAAGCCATATATGATCGATCATGTTGAAAATGTGGGTGGTCAGACGGTCAAGAAGTTCCTTCCGTCCGCCTATGGAACCCTGATGTCTGCGAATGACGCACAGTTTCTAACGCATCTCATGAGCCAGGTGGTCGAGATTGGTACGGGTTCCGCGATGCGGGGGGCATCCTATACGGTGGCCGGAAAAACCGGTTCCGCCGAGTTTGAGGCAGGTAAGGAGACACATTCCTGGTTTGTTGGTTTCGCTCCGGCAGACAAGCCGAAGGTGGCGATCTGCGTGCTGGCAGAAGAGTCCGGTTCCGGCGGTGCGGTCGCTGCGCCGATCGCAAGACAGGTGCTGGATCGGTATTTTGCGAAATATGGGCAGTAGAACAAAGAAAAAAGGGCAGGAAAGCGATTTGAAGCTTTTCCTGCCCTTTTTGTCTCAAATATGCATAGTCACATTTTATTTACACAGCCGTTTCAGATCCCCATAGAATCCCGGATAGGAGATGTTCACGCAGTCTGCATCCAGAATTTCGGTCTCGCCGGAAGCGCCGAGTGCGGCAACGGCGAAGGTCATGGCGATGCGGTGATCCTTCTTGCTGTCGATCACAGCACCGTGCAGCGGCTTGCCGCCGTGGATGATCATGCCATCCTCGGTCTCGGTCACATCCGCGCCCATAGCAGTTAAATTCTCTACCATGACAGCAATGCGGTTTGACTCTTTTACCTTCAGTTCCGCGGCATCGCGTATGACGGTGGTTCCCTCGGCATAGCACGCCATCGCAGCGATCACCGGAAGCTCGTCGATGAGAGTCGGGATGATCGCACCCTCGATCGCGGTTCCAGTCAGCTTACCGGAGCGGACGAGCAGGTCGGCGGTCGGTTCGCCGGAGGCGGTGTTTACATTGAGAAGTTCGACGTCCGCGTTCATCGCCTTGCAGACGCGCAGGATGCCGTCGCGGGTCGGGTTGATACCGACATTTTTAATTAAGATTTCTGAATCCGGTACGATGAGTCCGGCTGCGATAAAAAAGGCAGCGGAGGAGATATCGCCCGGAACCTGAATTTTCTGCCCATAGAACTGTTTTGCCGGCTGTAAAATCGCGGTGGTTCCTTCTGTGTGGATGTCTGCGCCGAATGCGGACAGCATCCGTTCACTGTGATCGCGGGAGATGTACGGTTCGGTCACGCGGGTTTCTCCGTCGGCATACAGACCTGCCAGCAGAATCGAGGATTTGACCTGGGCGGAGGCAACCGGAGAATTATAATGGATGCCGTGCAGCGGTGAGCCGGTGATATGGAGCGGCGCGCAGCCATTTCCATTGACACTCTCGATCTTTGCGCCCATCTGAGAGAGAGGATCGATGATGCGCTTCATCGGACGTTTCTGGATGGAAGCGTCGCCGGTCAGTGTTGTGTCAAATTTCTGGGCCGAGAGAATGCCGGAGATCAGGCGCGTTGTGGTGCCGCTGTTGCCGCAGTCTAAAACGGAGTCTGGGGCAGTCAGCCCGTGCAGTCCACGTCCGTGGACGAGAACGGTCTCGCCCTGATTTTCGATCGAGATTCCCATTTTGGAAAAACAGGAGATCGTGGAGAGACAGTCTGCGCCCTGCAGGAAGCCGTGGATTTCGGTCAGTCCGTCCGCAAGAGCGCCGAACATGACGCTGCGGTGGGAGATGGACTTGTCTCCCGGAACGGTCAGTTCGCCCCGGAGAGAAGATGTATGGGTAAATTTCATTGAGTTCATAGTTGTACCTGCCTAAACATTAATGTTGAAAGTTAAGTTTGAAACATACATTGCAGTCTACGCGAACAGCGTGTAATTGTATTTCTTCAAACGCGCCCACGCCGCTTCCATCGAAGCCTTGTCGTAGAAGCTGATCCGCAGCGCGCCCTCGCCATGCTCACGGTTGTGGCTGATGCCGATATTTTTGATACTGATTCCTTTACCGGAGAGGATCGAGGAAATGATGGAGATAGCACCTGGCTCGTCCACCACGTCGGCGGAGAAGGTGTATTCCGGCTGTATCGATCCTTTTGGAGTTTCTGCAAACGAATTCCGGTAGTCGCGGGAGGACTCAAACAGCTGGTAGATGGCTCTAGACTGGTGGTCGGACAGTTCTTCCCGCAATGTCGTCAGGGAATCAATGTAGCGATCCAGCACCTCAGTGATATTGCCTGTGTTCGTCATGCAGATCTGTTCCCACATGACCGGAGAAGAGGAGGCAATACGGGTGATATCCTTGAAACCTCCGGCAGCCAGCCGTTTCATCATCTGATCCTCGCTGTCGCAGTCGTGTACCAGGTTGACCAGGCTGGAGGCGATGAGGTGCGGCAGATGGCTGATCGCCGCGACAATGAAATCATGACGATGGTAATCCAGCACCAGGGGCAGCGCACCGATCGCCTTTGCCACATCCACCATACGGTCAGTGTGGGAAGCTGGGGTGTGCGGTGTCGGGGTAATGATATAGTATGCATTTTCCAGCAAATGGTCGGTTGAACTCTCGTAGCCGGTCTTTTCCGAGCCAGCCATCGGGTGTCCGCCGACGAAGCAGCTTTCCATGCCAAGCGCGGCAACGGTCTCATGAATGCTGGTCTTGGTGCTTCCGACGTCAGTCACAATCGCGCCTTCCTTTAAGAACGGTCGGATCTGGCGCAGATAGGATTCATTAAATTCAACCGGTGTGCACAGGAAAATGATGTCGCACTCGCTTAAATGCTCGTCCACGCCGTCCAGAATCAGGTCAACAATGCCGTCTGCATGTGCCTGTTCCAATTTTTCGCGGGTCCGCATATAAGCCATGATCTGAATATCCGGTGCGCTGCGTTTCAAACCTCTGGCGATAGAGCCGCCGATCAGACCGAGTCCGATGAAACCGGCGGTAAGATGATTAATCGGTGTATTCATAGCAATTACGCTCTCTTTCATAGGTAGTATAGTAAAAAATGAAACTAGAAATTATTGTAGAATAGAACAAGTCACTTGTCAACGATTTTACGCGTTGAAGTGAAAAAGAAATTTTTTTACATCTGTTTATTACTAAATTTGCGAAAATGCGATTGATTTCACCGCCTTTGAACAGGGAAATTGTCGCATTTTCAATGCTTTTCAAAATAAAACGAATAAATTTTGTATAAAGGTGTTGTTTTGCTTGAAATTTTCTCTATTTTCTTGTACAATATGAAAAGAGGTTAAAATACAAGAAAAAAACATCAAAATAAATAGACGGGAGGACTTAACTATGAACGTGTATGGGACAAAACAAATCCGCAATGTAGTGTTACTGGGGCACGGCGGTGCCGGCAAGACAACGGTAGCAGAGGCGCTGGCACTGGTAACAGGTACTACCAAGAGAATGGGAAAAGTTCCGGAAGGAACCACCATCAGCGATTATGATAAAGAAGAAATCAAGAGACAGTTCTCTATCTCCACCACGCTGATTCCGTTGGAGTATCAGGGAGAAGATGGACCGATCAAGATTAACCTGTTAGATACCCCTGGCTATTTTGATTTTGTGGGAGAAGTAGAGGAAGCTATCAGTGTAGCAGATGCAGCAATCATCGTTGTAAACTGCAAGGCTGGCATCGAAGTCGGAACCGAGAAGGCATGGGAACTCTGTGAAGAGTACAACCTGCCGCGCCTGTTCTTCGTTACCAACATGGATGACGATCAGGCAAGCTTCCGTGAGCTGATCTTAAAACTGGAGAAACAGTTTGGCCGTAAGATCGCGCCGTTCCAGGTGCCGATCCGTGAAAATGAAAAATTTGTCGGCTTTGTCAATGCGGTAAAGATGGAAGGCCGCCGTTTCACCCATTTAAGCGAATATGAGAAATGCGAGATTCCGGAGTACACCAAGAAGAACCTCGGCATCATCCGTGATGCGCTGATCGAGGCAGTGGCAGAGACGAGTGAAGAATATATGGAGCGCTATTTCTCCGGTGAAGAATTTACACAGGAAGAGATCGCACAGGCGCTGCGCGAGCACGTAAGTGAGGGCAACATCGTTCCGGTTATGATGGGTTCCGGTGTCAATGCACAGGGCTTCGCATATTTGCTGCAGGCGATCGATAAATACTTCCCGTCACCGGACAAGTTCGAGTGTGTCGGTGTCGATGTATCGACCGCAGAGCGCTTTACCGCTAAATATAATGACGATGTATCCCTGTCGGCACGTGTTTTCAAGACTGTGGTTGACCCGTTCATCGGCAAATACTCCCTGATGAAGATTTGTACCGGTACCTTAAAACCAGATACCGTTATCTACAATGTAAACAAAGATGCTGAAGAGAAAGTTCAGAAAGTATATGTTCTCCGCGGCAAGGATGTCATCGAGGTTCCGGAATTAAAGGCGGGCGATATCGGCGCGGTTGCCAAATTAAACGTTACTCAGACCGGCGATACCATCGCAGTCCGCACGGCTCCGATTGTATACCACAAACCGAAGATTTCTACCCCGTATACCTACATGGCATACGCAGCTAAGACCAAAGGCGATGAGGACAAGATCTCCAGTGCACTGGCGAAGATGATGGACGAAGATCTGACACTCAGAAGCGTCAGCGATACCGAGAACCGTCAGACCTTACTTTACGGCATCGGCGAGCAGCAGCTCGAAGTTGTTGTCAGCAAGCTGCAGGCAAGATATAAAGTAGACATTGTGCTCAGCAAACCGAAATTTGCATTCCGCGAGACACTTCGCAAGAAAGTAGAAGCACAGGGCAAATATAAGAAACAGTCCGGTGGACATGGACAGTACGGCGATGTTAAGATGTCCTTCGAGCCGTCCGGCGATCTGGAGACACCATATGTATTTGAAGAGAAGGTATTTGGCGGTGCCGTTCCAAAGAACTACTTCCCGGCAGTTGAGAAAGGTGTTCAGGAATGCGTACAGAAGGGTCCGTTGGCTGGATATCCGGTTGTCGGTGTGAAAGCAACCCTGTTAGATGGTTCCTATCATCCGGTTGATTCCTCCGAGATGGCATTCAAGATGGCAGCGACGCTGGCATTCAAGAAAGCGTTCATGGAAGCGAATCCAGTTCTCCTTGAGCCGATCGCATCTCTGAAAGTAACCGTTCCGGATAAATTCACCGGCGACGTTATGGGCGATCTGAACCGCAGAAGAGGTCGTGTTCTCGGTATGAACTCCAACCATCACGGCAAACAGATCATCGAGGCAGATATCCCGATGTCCGAGCTGTTTGGTTATAACACCGACCTTCGTTCCATGACCGGCGGTATCGGTGAATTCTCCTATGAGTTCAGCCGCTACGAGCAGGCTCCGGGCGATGTACAGAAGAGAGAAGTGGAGGCGAGAGCGGCAGAAGCTGAATAATGGCAGATGAAGTGCTTACCGTTTCGGTCAAAAATATGATATTCTTATATAAATAAGCAGAAAACCGCCGCAGGCGGCTGAGTGGATCGATACCGATTCATCAAGGCTGTCAGCGGCGGCTTTCTCTTTCTGGAAGACCTTTCGGATCGATATGGTTATAGGCTGTGCTTGAATTGAACAAAGCGCTGCGAATGTTATCGATGGGACAGGCGAGAGGTTAAGGCAGTGAATGCGGATGCCAAATTGCTACGAATTGCGTTCTTTTGCAATTTTCAAAAAGAAGGCTATAAATTGTAAGAAAATAGAAAAGACTACCCACCTGTAAAAAGGTATAATGTTGCAAAGAGAACAACTTATACAGACAGGTGGGTGGCCTTTTTATGATAGAGAAAAATGAGAAAAGCGGGGAACTCATGGAAGTAAAAGAACAGGCAAAAACAGTTCGGAAACACCCGGAACGGATGATCGTGCGTATCTGGCTGGTGCTGGCGCTTATTTGTCTGCTGGCGGGTCTGATCGCCCAGTATACGTTCCGGCTGAAAGAACCGCTGTTTCTGCACTACAGCCAGTCGGCTTATCTGGGCTGTGGGCTGGACGGAGTAGAAACTTCGGAGGATGGAATCGTTTCATCTGTGTCAAGTGAGGCGCTTGAAGAAGAAAGTACCGATTCCGATGTGAAAGTTGGAGTTTTAGACGAAGGTGTGAAAGACCTGAATGCGGATATGGGATTGGAGAATACAGTGTCTTTGTATGCACTGGGGGAAGAAAGTGTGGATGAGACAGATGAAACTTCGGATGTATGGTATACACAGGTAAATTTTGCCTATCTGACGGATGTGACGGATGAGATCTGTGTGAGAGAAATTCGTTTTTCAGAGTTGCCTGAACTTCAAATGCAGGAAATGCGGGAGACAGTCCAGTCAGCGGGACAGTATGCGCTTCATCGCCTGGATGCTACGCTTTCGATTGAAGATCCGCAGCATAACGGGATCCGTCAGTGGAGAATCCTGACGCGGGCGCAGGTGCTCTATTCAGATGGAAACACAGCGGACGTAAAAATTGGTAATCTGGTACTGATTGCAAATCCGGAGGGCGGGAGCGCCCTGGAAAATCCAAGTTCCAGCGCCAATTCAGATGGAACGGCCACACAGGTTTACACCGTTCAGAAAGATGGAACCATCGAAGTAAAAGGCTGCATTGCGTCAGCCGGGGAGATGGAAAATTTTTCGATGACCTTAAATGGAGAGCCCATCCCAGCCCAAAAAGAAGGGGAAGAGCCGAAACGGATGACAGTAAAAACGGGTGATGTGCTGACGTTCCAGAGCCATTGGATTGGCAAAGAGGAAGACCAGTCGCCGCAGGTATTTCATTCAGGAGTTGCAGTGTTTTCATATATTGGCAAAGATGGCGGGGAGCAGGTTCTTTCATTTGAAAATGAATACAGGAAGAGAAGGGAGCTTCGCTTTATTGATGTGTGGAAATATCTGCTGAAAGAGGAGGCATTTAAGTGAAAACGGGAGATCATAAGATTTTAGCCGGTCTGATTCTTGCTTCGATTCATATTAATCTGTTCCATGTGATGCTGCTGCCGCCCTGCATCGGGTTCCTGATTTTATATATCGGGATTCTCCAGAAAGAGCGGCAGGCTGGATTTTTCCAGATGGATGTAAAAGAGATGAGAGTGTACCGGGCAGCAGGGGCGGCGCTTGTGCTGGTGACTGCTTTTTCTAGCTTCCTGTCCATGTTCTGGAGGCGACCGGACGGAACCATCTGGTCGCTGATTCCGTGTATGCTGGAATATGTGGTGCTCTATGGACTGATGGAAAGCTACACCGCAGGTTCGCCCAGACATTCCTATCACTCCGAACTGTGCTGTGGATATGCTATGGTAATGGGAGCAGCACTGTGTGGGTACGCAGTCAGCCTGATTCTGCATATCGCGCTGTGGCAGCTCTTTGCGTCTATGATTATTCTGGTCTGCCGGTTTATGGTGGTTATGGTTGTTATAGGGGCGAAGAAAGAGGCATAAAAAATAAAAAGCCGTAATCAGATATACTCGCCCATGGGATTAAACTCATGAGCGAAAGTATAAGGTTACGGCTTTTCTATGTTGAAAATTCTGGTTTTCAAATAATCAAAGATAACATGGAATGTTGATGTTTCGGTTCCGATGTATCTTTCCAATTTTTATTTAAAATTCTCCTCCGCATACCGGCGCAGCTCATCACGGAAATCCGGGTGTGCGATGGCGATCATGGCATCCGCTCGTTCTTTTAAGGTAAGCCCGGTCAGTTTTGCGATACCGTATTCGGTCGCCACGTACTGAATCATGGTACGCGGTGCAGATACGGTGCTGCCGCCCGGAATGAACGGTACGATGTTGGATTTTAAGGAGCCATCCTTTTTCTTGTGGGTGGAAGCAAGGCAGATAAAGCCCTTGCCTCCCTCGGAGCGGAATGCGCCCTCCAGGAAATCCATCTGTCCGCCGATACCGGAGAGCTGTCGGGTGCCGGCAGACTCGGCATTTTCCTGTCCCATCAGATCCAGCTCGACACCACCGTTGATACTGATGACATTTTTCATCTCACCGATGCGGTACGGGGAGTGGACGTAATCGACGTCAGCCGGATGGAAGAGCTGCGGCTCATTATCCAGCCAGTCATATAATTCCTGAGAGCCCATGGCAAGGTTCCAGGTAGAATAACCGTTGTCAATTTCCTTCTTCTTGTTGGTCAGCTTGCCAGCCTTATAGAGGGCTAAAAAAGCATCGCTGATGGTGCCGGTGTGGCAGCCGAGGTCGGTTTTGTCGGACTGTGCCAGCATATTGGCAACGGTAAACGGAACGCCGCCGACGCCCAGGGAAAGGACAGCGCCGTCCGGGATCTCCTCAACGACACGTTTGGCAATTTCAATATCAACGGCGCTCGGATCGCGGTAGGTGCGGATCGGAAGCGGCTCATGCTCGCCCTCGACGATGAAATCTGCCTCTGAGAGGTGGACACGGTGGGAACCATCGACGCCCTGTAAGCGCGGGAGGCGCTCATTGATCTCGAAGATGACGGTGCGCGCATTCTCAAAGATGGTGCGCCATGCATAGTTGGAAATACCCAGTCCGCAGTAGCCGTCCGCATCCGGTCTGGAAACCGGTACAAAGGCAACATCCACGCGAATGTGGTGGCGGTACATTTCCGGCAGGGAACGCAGCATCATCGGCATAAACTTGCAGAGCCCACGGGTCTGCAGCTTGCGCTCATAATCGCCGATGTGCCAGCTGTAGTAGCTGAATGCTTTCTGCTCCGGGTCGCTTTCGACAACCTCGATGCGCGGGCGGATGACTAAACCGCCGCGGATCTTGACATCGGTCAGCTCATCCCTGCGTGCTGCCAGCGCACGGTCGAGAAGCTCCGGAAATCCAGCACCAAAGCCATAATCCACCCAGTCGCCCGGTTGAACGGCCTTGACGGCGGTCTCAGCACTTACAAATTTGCCTGCGTAATTGTTAGACATAGTAAAAATCCTCCATCGGTATGAAATTCATAATTTTCTAGTTTCCATCATATCCCAGAAAGCGCTTTTTTGCAACTTCCAAAGACAATTCCAAAAGACAATTTTTAAGCTGGGTTTTAAGATAAGTTTAATACGGAAATAGTTGACAAAATAGGTGTTTATGATAAAATTAAGTGTTTATAAGTAAGAGTTGATCTTTTACACAGCAGGCAGAAGTGCCTGTATTTTTATGTAATAGGAAATTCCTTGGAATCCCCTATTACACAAAAAGGCACTAACGTGCCAATGATGTGCACTTGCGCGAAGCAGAAACATGTCGCAAGCGACCGCGCTCGGCGCGAGAATGTGACTGTAAAGAATACAACAAATATAGAAAGAGAGGAGTTACGACAAATGAAAACAAATACGGATTTATTTGAAAAAACACCCGTACCGAAGGCGGTCGCAACCATGGCGGTTCCGACCATGATTTCCATGCTGGTGGTTGTTATCTATAACATGGCGGATACATTTTTCATCGGTCAGACGAAGGATCCGCTGCAGGTGGCGGCAGTTTCGCTGGCAACGCCGGTCTTTATGATTTTTATGGCATTAGGCCATCTGTTCGGTATCGGCGGCAGCTCAGCGATATCGAGAGCACTGGGAGAACGCCATAAAGATCGGGCATGTCATATCAGTTCATTCTGCTGCTATGGCTCCCTGGGGCTGGGCGTGATAGTGGCTATCCTGTCTGTACTTGGAATGGAAACCATTCTGCATCTCATCGGTGCCAGTGTAAATACGATCGGTTTTGCGAGACAGTACCTGGCGATTATTGCAATCGGCGCGCCGTTTATTATGTTTTCAACTGCATTTGCGAATATTCTGCGGGGAGAAGGCGCATCGAGGGAATCGATGGTCGGAAACCTGTTAGGTACCGTAGTAAATATTATTTTGGACCCGATCATGATCCTGACGCTTGGCTGGGGAGTGACCGGTGCAGCGCTTGCGACGATTATCGGCAATATTGCGGCCTGTCTTTACTATATTGCTTATTATCTGCGGGGCAAATCGACACTGTCGATTCATTTCCGTGATTTTAAGATGGGAGATGGAATCGCTTCCGGCGTGGCAGGGATCGGTATTCCGGCTTCCTTAAATAACATCCTGATGAGCTTTGCCAATATTATCCTGAACCAGGCGCTGGTCGGCTACGGTGACACACCGGTAGCGGCGATGGGTGTTGCGATGAAATCTAATATGCTTGTTGTCCTGCTGCAGATTGGTCTCTGCGTGGGAATCCAGCCGCTGGTCGGTTATAATTATGGAGCGCGCAACAAGAAACGCCTGATGTCGGTATTCAAATTTACAGGACTTGTATCGGTTATTATGGGAACGATTCTGACATTGATTATGATTGTCGCAAGAAAGACAATGATTCAGATGTTTATTAATGATGCGGAAGTTGTCCAGTATGGTATTCAGATGGTGGTTGCCCTGCAGCTTTCTGCGCCACTCCTCGGTATCTTATTCCTCTGCATCAATACGATCCAGGGAATGGGAAAAGCGCTTCCATCGCTGATTCTTACGATCTGCCGCCAGGGACTGATTTTTATTCCGCTGATTTTCGTGCTGAATGCGATGTTTGGCCTGGATGGAGTTATCTATGCACAGCCGGCGGCTGATTATCTGTCGATTGTGGTGGCGATTTTGATTTGTGCACATCTGTTCCGGACGATGGATCATAGAGAAGAGAAAGCAGAAGGCTGAGAAGATTCAATAGATTCAATAAGGAAAAATATGCTTAAAGAAAATAAAAGAGAAGAAATCACAAAGAACATAGAGAAGAGGGAAGCCCTTGTAGAACAGGTGGCAGATGGAATCTGGCGGATCGGTGTGGAATTGCCGCAGAATCCTTTGCGGGAACTCAACAGTTACCTGATCAAGGGAAAAGAAAACGAGCGTGATCTTCTAATTGACACCGGATTTCGGCGCGAGGAATGCCGGGAGGCGCTGCTTGCAGGGCTTCGGGCGCTTGGCAGCAGCCCGGAACGGCTGGAAATTCTTCTGACACACCTGCACTCGGATCACACAGGACTTGCCAGGGAGGCGGCAGGGGCGGACAGCCGCATCTATATCAGCGGGATCGATCTGGCGATCTTAAAGGACGGTTTTACACCGGAGCGCCCGCTTCGGCTGGCGGAGCAATTCCGTGCCGGTGGATTTCCGGAGGATGAAATGAAGAAAACGCAGGCGCTCAATCCGGCAGTCCGCTATAAGCTGGATCAGGTTGATGACCGTTTTGTTCCGATTGAGGCAGGCTGGAAATACACGGTAGGAGATTACACGCTGGAAATGATCTCCGTGCCGGGGCATACGCCGGGCAATGCGATGTTCTGGGCAAAGAAGCAGGGCATCATGTTCACGGGCGATCATATCTTGTTTGATATATCGCCGAATATTACTTCCTGGCTGGAATCGGAGGATTCATTAGGCGATTATCTCGACAGCCTGCGCCTCGCCAGAAAATATCCGGTCCGCCTTGCCCTGCCGGGACACCGGAAGACAGGCGATTATGCGGCGCGCATCGAGGCGCTGCTGGCACACCATGAGCGGCGTCTGGCGGAGACGGAGGCGCTGCTTGCCGAACATCCGGGTATGACGGCATATGAGACGGCTGGAAAGATGCGCTGGAAGATCCGTGCCGCCAGCTGGGAAGAATTTCCGCCGTCCCAGAAGTGGTTTGCGGTGGGCGAGTGCATGGCGCATCTGGACTACCTCCGCCTGCGCGGCAGAATCCGCCGGGAGATGGACGGAGAAGTGTGGAGATGGTTCACGGTAACGGCTAAATACTGTTAGAATTAACTAACAATTATTACCATTGACTAACAATAGTCTGACTGCGTATAATAATAGTAAAGAAAGCGGTAACTGTTCAGTAGGTCTGCGCATTTACTGCGCTGACCGTACGAAAACATGGACCAGCAGACAAAAATCCCATTGCCGTAGGCAATTTTTAATGGATTTTTGCGCGTGACTGTAAAGGTACTGAACAGTTACAGAAAGCGGAATATCAGTCAGGAGGTCGTTGTATGCAGTCGTTGGCAAAGGTGCAGGCGGGAGAGTCCTGTGAAATCAAGTGGATGTTTGGAAATGCGGATGTGATGAACTTTTTGGAGCGCTATGGAATCAAAGAAGGAAGCCGTATCCGGGTCCTTGGACGTGTGCTGGATGGTCTGATCATCGGAAATGGAAAGGTTCGGTTGGCACTGGGCGATGAAGTGGCAGAGCGGATTCAGGTGTAGGTTTGACGGTGATTGAAAGATTGTCGAAAATGTCATGTATTGAAAGAACGTCGAATCTGTCACGTGCAAGTTTGAGAAGGTCACGTTACTTGACATTTCTTCCCATTTATGCTATTCTATCAAATAGCACAAATGCAATGAACGGAAGTAGTAAGCCGCGAAATTTCTACAGAGAGCTGCCGGATGGTGTGAGGCAGCGGAAGGAAGCCGCCGAACTGGTCCGGGAGCAGCCTGTTGAAAGAAGTGTTTTTGAATACCCGAGTAGACAGAGCCGGTCATCCGCCGTTACAGGACGATGAGGAGCACACGGATTCCGTGTGAAATAGAGTGGTACCGCGCAGTTGGAATTTTCGCCCTGCGTCTCTATACAGGTAATGTAGAGACGCAGGGCGTTTTTGACGTTACCGGATTGAAAGAATGTCCGCAAGGGTTGGATGTTATGCAACTGCCAACGGACCAGTCGATTGCAATAATGAATTATCATTTTAGAGACTGGAGCCGGATTTTGACAGGAAATAGCAAAAAATCAGCGTGGGTTAAGCAGAAAACAGGAGGAACAAAGATGTCACAGTACAATCATACCGCCATTGAGAAAAAATGGCGCGAGAACTGGGAAAAACATCCCATCAATGTAAACGATGGAAAGAAAGAAAAATATTACTGCCTGGATATGTTCCCATATCCGTCCGGAAGTGGTCTGCACGTTGGTCACTGGAGAGGCTACGTTATTTCAGATGTATGGAGCCGTTATCAGCTGCTGCGCGGCAAATACGTGATCCATCCGATGGGCTGGGACGCATTTGGTCTGCCGGCAGAGAACTACGCGATCAAGATGGGCGTACACCCGGCTATCTCGACCGAGTCCAACATTAAAAATATTAAACGTCAGATCAACGAGATCGCAGCCATCTATGACTGGGATATGGAAGTAAATACCACAGATCCGGCATTCTACAAATGGACCCAGTGGATCTTCGTCCAGATGTTCAAAAAAGGCCTGGCATACGAGAAAGAATTCCCGATCAACTGGTGCCCGTCCTGTAAGACAGGTCTGGCAAACGAGGAAGTTGTCAACGGCTGCTGTGAGCGCTGCGGTACCCCGGTTACCAAGAAAAACCTGCGCCAGTGGATGCTCAAGATTACCGCGTACGCAGACCGCCTCTTAAATGATCTGGACAAACTGGACTGGCCGGAGAAGGTTAAAAAGATGCAGACTGACTGGATCGGTAAATCTTACGGTGCAGAGGTTGATTTCGGCGTAGAGGGACGCGATGAGAAGATCACCGTTTACACCACCCGCCCGGACACCCTGTACGGTGCAACTTTCATGGTACTGGCTCCGGAGCACGCGATGGCAAAGAGCCTGGCAACCGATGAGACCCGCGAGGCAGTAGAGAAATACATTTTCGATTCATCCATGCGTTCCAACGTAGACCGTCTGCAGGATAAGGAAAAGACCGGCGTATTTACCGGAACTTATGCAATCAACCCGATCAACGGTGCGAAGGTTCCGATCTGGCTGTCTGATTATGTATTAGCTGACTACGGTACCGGCGCTATCATGTGCGTACCGGCACACGATGACCGTGACTTCGAGTTTGCAAAGAAATTTAATATCCCGATCATCCAGGTTATCGCAAAAGATGGCAAAGAGATCGAGAACATGACTGAGGCGTATACCGAGGCGTCCGGCACGATGATCAACTCTGGCGAGTGGAATGGTATGGAATCTTCCGTACTGAAAAAAGAAGCGCCGGAAATGATTGAGAAGAGAGGTATCGGTCACAAGAGAGTCAATTATAAGCTGCGTGACTGGGTATTCTCCCGTCAGCGTTACTGGGGCGAGCCGATCCCGATCGTACACTGCCCGAAGTGCGGCAACGTACCGGTTCCGGAGGATCAGCTTCCGTTAAAACTTCCGGAGGTAGAAAGCTATCAGCCGACTGGTACCGGCGAATCCCCGCTGGCAGCCATCGACGAGTGGGTCAACACCACCTGCCCGTGCTGCGGCGCTCCGGCAAAACGTGAGACAAACACCATGCCGCAGTGGGCTGGATCTTCCTGGTACTTCCTGCGCTATGTAGATAACAAGAACGATAAAGAACTGGTATCCCGTGAGAAAGCAGACAAATATCTGCCGGTTGATATGTACATCGGCGGTGTTGAACATGCAGTACTGCATCTGCTGTATTCCCGTTTCTACACTAAGTTCCTGTGCGATATCGGTGTTATTGACTTCGACGAGCCGTTCAAGAAGCTGTTCAACCAGGGTATGATCACTGGTAAGAATGGTATCAAGATGAGTAAGTCGAAAGGCAATGTCGTATCCCCGGATGATCTGGTACGCGACTACGGCTGCGATTCCCTGCGTCTCTATGAGCTTTTCGTAGGACCGCCGGAACTGGATGCAGAGTGGGATGACCGCGGTATCGAGGGCGTATCCCGTTTCCTGAACCGTTTCTACAACCTGGTTATGACCAGCAAGGACAAAGACATCAAAGAGACCAAGGAAATGGTTAAACTGCGCCACAAACTGGTATTCGACATTGAGCAGCGTTTCGAGCAGTTCAGCCTGAATACCGTTATCTCCGGTTTCATGGAGTACAACAACAAGCTCATCGATCTGGCGAAGAAAGAGGGCGGCATCGACAAAGAAACCCTCAAGACCTTCACTATCCTGCTGGCACCGTTCGCACCGCATCTGGGTGAAGAGCTGTGGCAGGAGCTCGGCGGCACCGACAGTGTCTTCCATGCTTCCTGGCCGGAGTGCGACGCAGAGAAGATGAAGGATGACGAGAAAGAGGTAGCCGTTCAGATCAACGGCAGAGTCCGTGCGACCATCACCGTACCGGCAGACATCTCCAAAGAAGATGCTATCGCCGCTGGTAAAGAGGCTATCAAGGACAAGCTGACTGGAAATATCGTAAAAGAAATTTACGTTCCGGGACGGATTGTGAATATTGTTATGAAATAAATAGAAATGGCATGGGAAGAAGCAGAAGAATCTGTGACTTTTCTGTGCAGATAAGGTCAGCGGCCATACAGGGGAGAAAAACTGTGTGGCCGCTGTTTTTTTGCCCGCTCCTTTTTCACGTGCCTGCTATTTGATTTCTTAAATGATAAAATTAAATTGAATATGGGAATATTTGTCAACCCGGACAATTCGGCATTTCAATCAGCCCTGAATGCAAAAAGCATTCTTGATGAGGAAAAACTCATTTGGAATGCTTTTTGCTGTCTATACGAAACATTCCATATGGCGCTTCTGGGAGGAAGCGAAGGTGTGGAGTGCTATCGTTCAATAAAATTGTCTAAAAAGTCTACCAATTCAAAAGATAAATTTTATATCATAAATGCAACATAATAGCTTGTAGCTAGAAAAATCAGAATAAAAAATTTCGCAGAATATCTAGTTCTGCGAAAATCTTCAATCATTATACGATACTTTCAAGGTTAATTCAATAGAAGTTTCTCCCAAGAATCTCTTATGAAATTATTAAGTCATCATTTCTGAACAAAAATTTCTGAAATTCTCATATAATATTTCCCTTTGCTTTTGAAGTTTTTGTCAATACGGCATTTGGGTTCTGCATATAAAACCTTTTATTTTCGCAGAACTAGATATTCTGCGAAAATCGCAAACATGAAAGGGAGAACGCCTGTATGTGGTACGTGGTGCAGACACCTGTGGGACGCGAGGCAGAAGCGGCAGAAAAACTGAATCATTTTTATCGGGATAAGGCTGAAAAGCCTTGTTTTGTGTTGTCCAAAGAACGGACCTGGCGGATGGGCGGTGTCTACTATGTAGATACGGAAGTCATGTTTCCGGGCTATGTGTTTGTGGACACGGCGGATGAGCCGGTTTTGGAAGACGGAGTGAAATGTCTGGCGGGGCTGGTTCGATTTCTGAATGCTGGTTCGGAAGCGCATCCATATGGAACGGCAGTCCCCTTAAAAAAAGAGGAAGAGAAATTTCTGAAAGAACTTCTTCGGGAGGATTCTTCTCACACCGTCCGGCGATTTCTGGTGCGGGCAAATGACGCGGGGGAGATCGAATGGGCGGAAGGAGTGCTTGGTGAGATGTTGCCAAAGATCATCCGGAAGCGGCTGCGGAAACGAATCGTGACGATTCAGGCAGAACTGCTGAACGAAGCACGACAGGTAGAGCTGGCAATCCGGATGGAAGATGATCCGGAGGCAGTTTTCCAAAAGAAAGGAACCCTGAACCCTAAAAATCTTTCAGGAGATTTCCAGGAAAACGATTTTAGCCGGGTATCGGTCTCTGGAAAGAACCCCTCAAAAAAGATAACAAGATTACATGGAGCGGAGAACGATGGAACAAAGCTGGCAGCAGAATAATGAGTATGAGTGTATGAAATATTCGGTTCTGATGCCGGTATATCACAAAGAAAATCCAGCGTATTTCTATCAGGCGGCAGCCAGCATGATGAATCAGACGATTCCTCCAGATGAATTTGTCCTGGTATGCGATGGACCGTTGACACCAGTGTTGGATGAAACGATCCAGACGATTGACCGGGAATGGCCGGGAGTTCTGCAGGTGCTTCGCCTTCCTGTATGCGGCGGAATCGCACGGGCGCTGGCAGCAGGTGTAGAAGCGTGCCGAAATGAATGGATCGCCCGCATGGACAGTGATGATATTGCCTGTCCGGATCGCTGTGAAAAGCAGCTGAGACGATATGCAGAAGAAGCAGTGGGCAAATCGCTAGGAAAGAAAGCAGAACAGGGAAAACTCGGATTTCTGAGCGGAAAAATTGCAGAATTTGCCGCAGCAGAAGTGCCAGAACAGGAAAATGTAGATAACCTAAATGCGCCAGATAGAGGTGAAATTGGAAGTGGGATGAATGGAAAATTGTTTCCGCCGGGCAGAATCACTGGAATTCGGTCACTTCCCTGCCAATATAAAGAAATTTTAACGTTTGCCAGAAAGCGCAATCCGATGAACCATATGGCCGTCATGATGCGGCGTTCAGCTGTGCTGGCGGTGGGAAACTATCATCCGGTTCCGGGGGCGGAGGACTATGAATTGTGGGTCCGTCTTTTGCAGGCAGGATATAAAGCAGAAAATCTTTCGGATATTCTGGTGTATGCGAGAACGGACAATGGGATGATCAAACGCCGCGGCGGTCTGTCCTATGCCAGGGCCGCTCTGAATCTGCAGAAAACGTTTTTTAAAAGTGGATTTTTAAATAGAAGAGAGTATCTGCGAAACTGCGTGATCCGCGTTACTGCAAGTCTGATTCCGGCATCCGTGCGTGGAATACTCTATCAGAAAAAATTGAGAGGAACGCTTTCTGAGGATGCTTAGTGTTCCTATAAAAAGAAACAGGCAGATTACCTGGAATAGAATTACACGTTGGGTTCTGTGGAGTTCGGCCTGAATAAAAACAAAAAGAAGAGGAACTATTTTGAGACAATATGAACCATTCAAACGACTGTTCCGTCTGATAGGTGCGCTGCTCCTGATGGGGGCAGAAGTTGGCGCTTATGGATATGTCTGGAACGGATATTTCAACAAAATGATCGAATTTCCGTTCTGGAGAAGAGGAAACTGGCTGATGATCGCCCTGTATGCGGGACTATTACTATTTTTCCTGCTGACTTACGGGGGATTCCGGATCGGATACCTGAAAAAAGGAAATCTGCTCTGTTCTCAGATCCTTTCGATCGGACTTTTAAATCTGATTACGTATATTCAGATTTCTCTGTTAGATAAAAAATTTCATGATCCCCGGATACTGCTTGGGATGACGGTTGTCCAGCTTTTGATTGCACTGATCTGGACGTTCCTGTTTCAGCAGATATACAGGATTCTGTTTCCGCCAAGAAGAATGCTTTTGGTATGCGGAGACCGTCCGGCCTTTCATCTGATGGAAAAGATTCATTCCAGAGAAGATAAATACTATCTGGAAACAGCCATTCATATCCGGGTTGGCATGAAAGCGATTCTGGAAGAAGCAAAAAAATACGACGCTCTGATCATCGGAGATATTCCGGCGAAGGATCGAAATGCGCTTTTAAAGAAATGTTTTGAGCAGGATATCCGGACCTACACGGTGCCGAAATTATCGGACATTCTGATCCGGACTTCCCAGGAATTAGATATCTTTGACAGTCCTCTGCTATTATCGAGAAATGATGGCATATCGGATCTTCAGCGATTTATTAAGCGGGCGATGGATTTCATCTGTTCGAGCATCGGAATCGTGGTATTATCCCCATTTTTCCTTCTGGTGGCGCTGTCGATCTACCTGACCGACCGCGGTCCGGTCTTTTACAAGCAGACCCGTCTCACAGAGGGCGGAAAAGAATTTCAGATCTGCAAATTTCGGACGATGATCCAGAACGCGGAGGCAAAAACCGGGGCGAGACTGGCAGCGGAACACGATGACCGGATCCTGCCGGTGGGACATTTCCTTCGGAGAACCCGCCTGGACGAGCTGCCGCAGCTTTTCAATATCTGGAAAGGTGAGATGTCGATCGTAGGACCGCGTCCGGAACGCCCGGAGCTGGCGGCGGAGATCGAGAAAGAAATCCCGGAATTCTGCTACCGCTTAAAGATGAAAGCCGGACTGACCGGATATGCGCAGGTCTATGGAAAATACAATACAACGTCCTATGACAAACTGAAACTGGATTTGACTTACATACGAAATTACTCTCTGCTTCTTGACCTGAAGCTCATCCTGATGACACCGAAGATCATGATGCTCAAAGAGAGTACGGAAGGAGTCGCAGACAATGGAAAAGCTTCTGACAGTCGTCATCCCGGCGTATAACGCAGAAAAATATATCACATATACCCTGGATTCACTGTGCGCAGGGTGCAGAGACCGGGATTTGAAAAAGAAAAATCAGAGCTGGACAGGAAATGAAACGGAATCAAACATTCAAACCGTATCAGCAAGAACGCCTGATTTTCAACCAGGTATGGATTGGTCCGAATACATGGAAATATTGATTATAGACGATGGATCAAGGGATCAAACCGGTGCGATTGCCGATCAATATGCGGAGCGCTATCCGACCGTTGTCCGTGTCATTCATAAAGAAAATGGCGGTCATGGATCTGGGATCAACTGCGGCATCCAGAATGCATTGGGGCGATATATGAAAGTAGTCGATGCCGATGACTGGGTGGATCCGGAGGCATTGGATCATCTGATTGCTGCGCTGAAAAACTGTCGGGATGATGTGCTGGTCAGCGGTTTCTACTGGCGATTTGACAACGGAAGCGGAGAGGAAAGCTCCTTTCCGAAAAAAGCAGAAATTCCAGAACCATTTTCAGGGGTGAAATATGGGATTTCCTATGAATTCGATGGAATCGCGGATCAGATTTATATGAAAATGCATGGAATTACCTGGAGGACGGAGATTCTGCGGCAGATGCCGCTTTCGATCGATGAACACTGCTATTACGTTGATGCCGAATACATCCTGTATCCGATTCCGTGGGTCAAGACCGTATCCTTTATCCCGGACTTTGTCTATCAGTACCGGATCGGTCGGGAAGGACAGAGTGTCAGCCCGGAGAAGATGATCAGAAATAAGGAAAATTATGACCGGGTGATGGAATCCCTGCTGTCATTTTATCGGCTGTATCAGGGCGGAACACTTACCGGAAAAGACGGAAAGAAGCTTCCATGCAGCCAGGAAAAGCTACAGTATCTTGAAAATGGAATCGCCAGGGTGGCAGCTGGGAGAGTGAAGATACTTCTGAGCCTTCCGGCAGGCAAGGAAGTAAAGCATGCATTGGTGCAGTTTGAAGATGAATTACTTCGGGACTATCCGGAAGTTTACCATGCGAACCGAAATAAGGCGGTGAAGCTGCTGCGGGTAAGCCGGTATGGGCTGTACCGGGCGGCGGTGTGGGCGCTTGGACGGAGCGGAAGGAAATTCTAAAAATGAAGATAGATCCGTCAGAGGTATAAAGACAGATTAGAAACTATATAATCCCAAAACATGGAATGAGGAACGGCAGTTCCTAAAAGGACTGAAAAGGAGACACAGCGGATGCGTCTACAAAATATACGATTTCCGGAAGCAGATATCTGCAGGGAAGAAGAATTGTATTTCCATCGGAATGGAGAATGGATCGATTTCAATGGATATTTCAACCTTTTCTATATCGAAAAAAGAAAGAAGTACACAAACCAGGAAAGTTTGACGCTGCACCTGGAATTGAATGGCTGTCAGGCAATTCGTCTGATGCTGGATGAGAATATCATTCAGGAAAAGACGCTGACAGGTGGGAAAGAAACTCTGGAGATGGAGTTCCCATATTCGAAGACAGAGCAAGGAGTTTTCTGGTTTTCGGTCAAAATAGAGAAAAGCTCCGGGGCAGAGAATTCATTCGAAAAATCAGCAGCGAAGACAGAAGAAAATAGTGTCTGCGATATATCTGCGCATGTAAAGGGCTGGTATGAAGGAACCTGCCAGAACGAAAAGCCGGTGCGGATCGCGGCAGTCGTCTGCACGTTCAAACGGGAGCCCTATGTGTTTCGAAATTTGAAGAGTGTTCTCCGTTTTCTGGAAGAGCCGGAAAATGCTTCTCTGAACCTCTGCTACTGGCTGGTAGATAATGGTCGAACTCTTTCAGAACATGAAGAGATCAGCCGTCTGGCGGTCCGATATCCAGACACAATTCGGATCATACCAAACCGTAACGTCGGCGGCGCAGGCGGTTTTACCAGAGGCATGATCGAGGCGATTGAAGAAAAAGAACGTCTTGGCTTAACACATGTCCAGATGATGGACGATGATGCTGTTATGGATCCAGAACTGTTTGTGCGGGCGTATGGGTTCCTGGGGATGCGGAAGGATGAGTGGGAGGACATCACGCTGGGAGGAAGTCTTTTGCGGGAAGATTTTCCGTATATTCAGCAGGCATCTGGAGAATGGTTTAAAGATTTTGCAGTTCAGAATGATTTTCCGCTTGCTGATTTGAGAGATTATAAGACTTGTACGGAGTCTTATATGTGTGAAGCTGCTCATAAGAATACACCGTATTCCGGCTGGTGGTGCTGTTGCATGAGTCTGAATGTAGTAAGAGAAGATAATCTGCCGATACCGCTGTTTCTGCATCACGATGATATCGAGTTTGGCATCAGAAACCAGAAAAATGGAATCGTCTTTTTGAATGGTTTTGGAGTCTGGCATAAAGGATTTGAACTGACATTTCCGGGAGTGAATACCTATTATGATGTTAGAAATACGTTAATTACAACAGTCTTAACACAGCCTGAAAAAAGCCGCTGGGAGATCCTGAAGTGGGTTTGGAAGAGAATTACCGTGTCTGTGATTGAATTTCGATATGGAGAAATGAAACTGGTGTATCAGGCATTTCGGGATTTTTGCAAGGGACCGGAATGGCTTTATAAGACAGATGCGGAAAAGTTGAATAATTGGCTCAGAGATCAGGTTAAGATGGAACCGATTCAAGACTTGGAAAAAGAGCTGACAGCAGAAGAATATCTTCGGATTCGGCAGTATATCCAGGAGTACAAAGATTCCTATGGAATGAAAAATGTAAGGAATTATTTCAGCCCAGCACGAAAAATGACGAAGCTGATAAAGAAAGTAACGTTTAATGGGTGGCTTCTTCCGGCGAAAAAGGAAGTGATACCGCTGTCTCCGATAGATCCGCCGTTTGATGCATTTCGAAGAAATAGAATCGTTTTATTTGAGCCTTTTTCAGGAAAATGTTTGGTTGGAAGCAGGAGATACTCAAAACTGGTACAGGCGGTTTGCATGTATATCAGTACGGGAATCAACTTGAAAAAATTGGTACAGGCAGAAGAAGCGTACAGGAAAGGGGTAAAAAAGATAACGAGGGAGGATGCCTGGAAACGTTATCTGAAGATAAGAAATGAATCGATTTAAGAGACAGCTAAATGGATTTTATCAGTACAGGCATTTATTGCAGGAACTGGTAGAACGAGATATTAAATTGAAATATAGGAGAAGTTTTTTGGGATATGTATGGAGCATTCTGAATCCATTGATGATCATGATCATCATGGTGGCTGTTTTTTCCAATATGTTTCGGTTTGATATAGAGAATTATCCCGTGTATCTGATTATTGGACAAACTATTTTCAATTTTGTATCTGAATCGACGAATCAGGCAATGTGGTCGATTACGGGAAATGCGTCATTGTTGAAGAAGACGTATGTTCCTAAATATATTTTTACTTTATCGAAGGTTACCAGTGCTTGCGTAAATACTATCTTTTCATTAGGTGCAATGTTGATCGTATTTGTTGTATGCAAGGTAAAGCTAAATGTATATATGCTGTTCATTCCAGTGATTATATTGCAATTATATGTGTTTTGCATTGGCATGGGAATGTTTTTATCACAGGGAAACGTTTTCTTTCGCGATATTCAATATATATATTCAGCTTTTGTAACAGCTTGGATGTATGTAACACCGATTTTTTATCCATTAAGTCAATTACCAGATGAACTTGCATGGGGGATAAGAACATTTAATCCATTATATTTATATATTACACAATTTAGGCAGATTGTATTGAATCAGGTTATGCCAGATATGACTTTAATTATTAATGGATGTTTAGTAAGTACGGCAGTATTGCTGATTGGAACTCTATGCTTTATGAAAAATCAGGATCGTTTTATTTTATATATTTAAAAACGGAGGAAAAATTGTGGCGGATAATGAACAATATGCAGTGGAAGTAGAACATGCAGTCGTTCGATTTAATATCGCATCTGAACGAATAGATAATTTAAAAGAATATTTTATTAAATTGATAAAAAGGGAATTGATGTTCAAAGAATTTTTGGCATTAAAAGATGTTAGCTTTTCTGTGAAAAAAGGAGAATCCTGGGGAATAATCGGAACAAATGGCTCGGGAAAATCGACCCTTTTGAAACTGATATGTGGAATATTAAAACCGTATAAAGGAAGTGTAAAGGTAAACGGGAAAATTGCTCCAATGATTGAGTTGGGAGCTGGATTTGATGGTGATTTAACTGCAAGCGAAAATATTTTTTTAAATGGTGCTGTGCTGGGATATGATAAAAAATTTATGAAAGAGCATTTCGATGAAATTGTAGAATTTGCAGAGTTGAAAGATTTTTTGGAAATGCCTATAAAAAATTATTCGTCCGGTATGGCTGCCAGATTGGGATTTGCGATTGCTACAGTTGTAAGACCAGATATCCTTATTTGCGATGAAGTATTATCAGTAGGTGATTATGCCTTTCAGCAGAAATGTGAAAAAAGAATGAATCAGATGAGAGAAGAGGGAACAACGCTTTTGTATGTATCGCATTCGATTGATTCGGTTAGAGAAGTATGCGACCACGCACTGTGGCTGGATAAGGGAGTTGTTAGAATGGCTGGAGATGTGGAATCGGTAGCAAATGCATATATGGGAGAATGTACACATGAGTAATAAAGTACATTTAATAAAAAGAGCGATTGAAGTTGCTTATGATAACGCAAAATACTCCATGTATGAAGTGCCTAAAGGAATATTAAAATGCAAAAAAAAGTTGTGCAACGTACATACTCATTACATTGTTATATGTGATCATATTGGAGATTTTCTGATAACAATGGGATATATAAAGGCATACAGAGAAAAGAATAATATAAAGCATATTACTATCTGTATCACGCAGAAATTTATTCCGCTGTTAAGAAATTATTCGGAATATTTTGATGCATATAAAATTCTGGACATACAAGAATTGTATGAAATTCTGAAAATTGGGTCGACTAAATTTGGTTGTCATGCATTATTAAAGATGCCCAATATAACACTTGTAAATCCAGGCAATGCGTTTGTATTGGAATATTTTGAGTATATAAAATATTTTCCGAATATTTCTCTTCATGATTGTATTAAATATGGAATATTTCATTTAAAAAAAGAAGAAGAGTTTGTGGTACCAAAGGTCAGGATAAAAGAAAATAACGAAAACGAATTAAAGAAGGTTCTTATATGCCCAGATGCTCAATTCTTAAGGAAAAAAGAAAATAATATATTCTTAGAAAAAATAGTAGAGGAATTAATAAAAGGCGGATATTCAATTTATACTAATACACCATTTAAAGATGAGAAAGCACTTCCGAGAACACAAAGTAAAAAAATGTCATTGCAAGAAGTATGTGATTTTACTTTTAATGGAGGAGTTGTAATTGGTATAAGAAGTGGATTGTTTGATTTGCTTGCATATATACCAGGGAGAATTGTGACGATATATCCGGATAAGGAGTATTTTTCTTTGTTTGATTTAAAATCATTACCTAATACAAAAGCAGATATGCTTCAGGTGTTTGAAAATGAAGAACTAGAAACAGAAGTAAAAAAAATAAAAAAATTTATTGGAGGAGAAAAATGGCAGTAGACTATATTGTTATTCAAGCGGGAGGAAAAGGAACAAGATTAAAGCACTTGACAAAAAATAAACCTAAGGGAATAGTGCCAGTTAATAATTTGCCGATTATTTTTCACTTGTTTCGAAAATATCCTAATAAACATTTTATTATTATTGGTGATTATAAGCATGAAATTTTGGAAGAATATTTAGAAGCGTTTTGTAAAGTGAAATATATTACAGTCAAAGCAGATAAAACAGGTACATGTGCAGGAATAGAGAAAGCATTACAGTATATACCGGATAAACATTCATTTATGCTGATTTGGTCGGATTTGATATTAGGAGATAGTATAAATATCGAGCAGTGCATAGATGATAATTTTATCGGTATTTCGAAGGACTTTGAATGCAGATGGTCTTATAAACAGGAAAGTTTTCAAGAATCTCCATCAAAGGAGCATGGTGTAGCAGGAATGTTTGTTTTCAAAGAAAAAGCGTTGCTGAGAAATGTACCAGCCGAAGGAGAATTTGTGCGTTGGTTAGGAACAACAGAAATCCAATTTAAAGAGTTTCCGTTGAATGGAACTAGAGAAGTAGGAACTTTACTTGCGCTTGAAGAAACATCACAAATACAGTACAGATGCCGTCCGTTTAATTCAATGGAAGAGAAAGGTAATATTTTAATAAAAAGACCGGTGGATGAGCAGGGAGAAAAGCTGGCTGTTCGAGAAAGAAATTGGTATCAAGAAGTAAGTAAATATAATTTTAAGCAAATTCCAACATTATATGAGTTAAATCCATTAACAATGGAAAAGATAGATGGAAAAAATATTTACCAGGTAGATTTGACATTAGATGAAAAGAAGATAGTAATTGATAATTTGATTGATTCATTGAATAAATTGCATTCATTGAAAAAGGTTTCTGCAGATGCATTTAGTATGGTAGAGGCATATTATCATAAGACGATGAATCGTTTAGAAAGTGTTCGAGATTTAATACCGTTTGCAGATAGAGAGTACATTCGTATTAATGGTAAAAATTGCAGAAATCCATATTTTTATAAGGCGTCAATACGAGATAAGGTTGAAAATGAATTATGCAATGAAAAAGAGTTTGCTTTAATTCACGGTGATTGTACATTTTCAAATACAATGGTAGATAAATCTCTTAACATTATTTTCTTAGATCCAAGAGGATATTTTGGATTTAAGGAATTATATGGCGATGAAAAATATGATTGGGCGAAAGCATATTATTCAATTGCTGGAGACTATGATCAGTTTAATAATAAAAAATTCAAGCTGGAAATAGAAGAAGGTCAAGTTAAATTGCAGATAGAAACTAATGGCTGGAAAGATGTGGCAGATTACTATTTAAGTAAAATAGAAAATGTTGAACCTGAAAAAATCAAGTTTTTACATGCTTTGATTTGGCTTTCATTAACTACATATGCATGGGAAGACTTTGACTCTATATGTGGGGCTTTTTATCAGGGAACTTATTTATTAGAGGAAATTTTATAGTAAAGGAGATAAAATATAATGTTAGAATACTTTAATGATATTATGAATACATGTGAGGAGTCATTAAGATCACTTGATGTAAAACAGTTTGAACGGTTAATTGATCATTGCATAAAATGTATCGATAATGGAGGTAAAATTGTTGCTAGTGGTTTAGGTAAAAATGTTCCGATTTGCGAGAAGTTTGTTGGAACAATGAATTCTCTCGGTATGGATGCGCGTTTTTTACATACTAATACAGCAGTGCATGGTGACTTGGGAATGGTCGGAAAAAATGATATTGTGCTTCTTCTTTCCAAAAGCGGAAATACGGTTGAATCAGTTATGCTGGCCAATTATTTACTTGAACGAGGAGCTGAAACATGGCTGCTAAGTTTTAGTAAACAGTCTAAATTGATTCCGATTTTAAAGGAGCATCTTATTTTAGATTTAAAAAATGAGGGAGACGAATGGAATATTGTTCCAAACAATTCGACTACTGTATATTTAATTCTTCTTCAGGGTTTAGCAATGCAGATTGCTAAAAAAAGAGGCGTTACATTAGATGATTTTAAAGTCAATCATCCAGGTGGTGGAATAGGAGCTAAATTAAGAGGAGAAAAAATATGAAACTAACATTATCTGCATTACCGCACACGTGGATCTTGGATCTGGACGGAACAATAGTAGTGCATAATGGATATAAAATGTACGGGAAAGATGTTTTTTTGGATGGAGCAAAGGAATTTCTTTGCTCTATTCCACAGGAAGATATGATTGTTTTTCTGACATCTCGAAAAAAGGAATATGCAGATGTAACAGAAACATTTTTGAATGAAAATGGAATTAGATATGACACAATCATTTATGAAGCACCATACGGGGAAAGAATTCTTATAAATGATAATAAACCATCTGGTCTGACAATGGCTTATGCTGTGTGCAAAGATAGAGATGAAAAAAATGATTTGTTCATAGAAGTGAATAGTGAATTATAGCTTTGAAAGAAAATATGAAAAATATTATATTAGATATACTAAAACAGGCTTTATGCGGAAGAAAATTGTGGAAAAAGATAATTTCAAAAAACAAAGTTGATTTGAAATATGATTTTGTTGTGTTGGTTAGTAAGGATGATAAGCAATGTGCGTATTATACACTTTTATATCTTAATAAATTTATTGAAAAATTAGAATTAAGAAAAAATTGGTTAGAAAAACAAAATGTGCCCGTAATAAGAAGAAATGAGAAGTTTTTTGTGTTGACTGATGATGGAAATGTTGAGAAATATGCTAAAATGTTATCTCGCAGAGTGACAAAAGTTGAAATTTTGAAAAAGGAAGAATTAGATAATGTTGTTACATATTATTCAGTTTATCCATATACTGATAGGCTATTGATCGGAAAATATAGTGGAATAGCAGGAAGAAAAGGTTGTGAAGTTTTATTGAAATCTAAGCTATCTATTGAAGAATTAGTAGCTGATGGAGTCTATGATTTGAAAATAGGAAAAATCAATAGAAAGACACGTCCAAGAATTCCTAAAAAAATCTATAAAGATCCAGATTTCTATAACTATGTATGTCAAAATGATTTGAGGATAAATGATGAATGATATTAAAACAAAAATTGAACGATTAATTGATGAATATAATTTGGTGAATAATCAGATTGGATTGTGTTCATTAAATGACGAATATTATGAGGCAGCGAAAATTTTTCAAAATAATGGAATTTTTCCGACGGCAATAGTGAATGTTTTTGTTAATCAAAAAGGTAAAAAATATTTAGGAATTCCTGTGGTTAGTTTGAAAGATTTTATAGAAAATAATTCGATGCCTTGTGTGTTTATAGATCGTTTTACATACCGCGAATATAGAGATGAAATTGAAAAAAATGGGTATATTAGAGGAAAAAATTTGTTTGTCGATTTTGAGAATAAAAAAGATATTGTTTTTTTAATCAACACATCGATAAAACAAATAGAAATAGTCTACAAAAAATTCAAAGGGAAAATAAAAGCGTTAAAAACGTATACAAAAAAAATCGTCGATTTAATAGTTGGATATAAAATTTATAAAGACATAAGAATAAAATATCATGAAAAAGATAAGCCCATTTATGTATATGATTATTCAGGAATGGGAGATGTTTATGTTTTTTGTCTTTTATTAAAAATGAATATAGAAAAAATTGCTCCGAATGGGATGTTATTGACGGTAGTAGGGGGAGTTAGTGTACGTGTTACAAAGTTGTTTAATATGGAGGACACGGTTACTGTTATCAAATTAACAAAAAAAGAATCACAAACTTTAACATATTTAGCAGGACTTGCAGAAGAAAAATTAAATATACATCCTATGACACCGTTTCCAGCAAACTTATATACGGATTTTTATTCACATTATCTATATGGTAAAAAAATAAATATGTTAGAGGCGTATAGCTATACGATGTTTTCGCTGGAAACTCCGAAGGTTGCTTATCCTGAATTGAACATAGAAGAAAGCCAGATATGTAAAATGTTTGAACAACACGATTTGAAAAGAGGAAATACGGTTATTATTTCCCCATATGCTAATACAATTATAGGATATGAGCCATTGTTTTGGGAAAAGGTGGTTGAAAAATTAAAAAAAGAAGGCTTTGATGTTTGTACAAATTGTGCTGGAAGAGAAAAGGCAATAAATGGAGCAAAAGCATTTCCATTTCCATTAGAATTGGCAGAGGCTGTTTTGAACTATGCAGGTTATTTCTTGGGATTAAGAAGTGGATTTTGCGATTTAATATGTAATGCGGAAGCTTTTAAGTATATTATTTATCCGGATTACTTGATTTTTAATTCTAATGTATACGAATTTTGTTCATTTGAAAAAATGAAAATAGGGAGAAATATTAAAGAAATATGTTGGGATTACGATGATATGAATATGTTGCAAAAGTGTATTGTTCATTCATTTGTTAATGCAAGAAAATATAAGGTGGAGGAAAGAAAAAATGGTAGAAGATAATCCGAAAATGATTGAATTGGAAGAAATGAAAGGTTTTTGTGATAGGTTCGAAGATATTTATATTTGGGGACATACGATGCAATCTATGTTGATATCCAAATACTTGTTTATGGCTGAAATTAAAATAAATGGGTTCATTATGACGATTGTAAGAGATTGCGATCGGTACAATGAACCGTTTCCTGTAGAATCAATAGCAAGTATAAATAAATTACCTTATTTAAGAAAAAGGAAAATAGGCGTTATACTTCCATGTTTAGATGATGAAAGAAATCAAATTATTGAAATGCTGAAAATGATCGGAATATCAAATGTATATATTGTGAGTGAATGGAACAAAAGAACTATTGAGAAGAAAATGATGCCAAGATCTTTGAATGATTTTTATTTGGAGGTAAATTTAGCGGACCATTGTAATCTGAATTGTCAGTGTTGTGATCATTTTTCGCCGATAGCGTCAAAAACATTTTTGGATTTTGAACAGTATGTGAAAGATATTAAAAGATTAGCTTATTTGACGGATGGAAAAATCGGACTGATGAAATTACAAGGTGGAGAACCATTGTTGAATGAACGATTAATTGATTATATACGCGTTACGAGAGAATCTTTTCCGGAGTCACATATTTGTTTATTTACAGATGGAGTGCTTTTATCTAAGTGGGGGGGGTACCAAGGAGAAAAAAATATATGGAATGCTGTGCTTAAATATGAGATTGAAATACGCATGACACAATATCCGATTCCGTTGACAATGGAAAAGATAGTAAACGTTGCAAAAGAGTATGGAGTTCCAGTTACATTTGATCCGCCAGAATTTAAAAAAGGAGCACGGCTTTGGATCTTTTCGGAAATTGGTGCTTTGGGATATAAGGGAATTAAACATTCGGTAAAACATCCATTTGATTTAACAGGAAATCAAGAAAAGTTTAGATGGATTAGTTGCTATCAGTTTAATGAGAGCATTGTGTTGCGAGATGGAAAAATATATACTTGCCCGATGATCCCGTACTCTCATTATTTTAACGAATATTTTAATAAAAATTTGGAAGTGAAAGACGATGCATACATTGATATTTATCAGGCTCAATCGTTTGAAGAAATAGCAGAGTTTTGTACACATCGAACATCATTTTGTGATTATTGTGCGGTACATAAGAGAAATTCAAGACCTTGGAAGCAATCGGAACACAACATAGAAGAATGGACTTTGTGAGATTATGCAAAAAGCACAAAATAATATAGGATAGGGGAAATTTAGAACTCAGCAGCGTTCAGATAATTATCTTAATATGTCAGAGATAAACTTTACAACAGAAGAAACATATTTTTGCTTTTACATTTGACAATAATGTTCTGAAGACATATCGTTGCGTAAAATATAAGTAAGATTGGCAAGATTAATGAAAAATAAAGACATATTTTTAAGAGGACTATTTTACATAGCCGTCTTCACCAAACAATTCTACCTTCTCCCCAGCGGCAGCATCGGCATCGCGGATTTGTTTTTCGCCTTATCAGGTGTTCTGACATTTGCCCTGGCCCGGAGAAGTGGTAAAAAAATCTGCTATCAGGAAGATTTTCCATGGGCGGTCTTCCTGATATTTGCAGCTGTCATTAATGGCATTTATTTTGTTCGGACAGGAAAAGGAAGTTTTTCGTTACATACGCTTTATTGGATTTATTCTGCATTCCTGATCTGGACGTTCCGGACACTTTATTCGGATTCGTTTATGCGGGGACTTTGCTGGATGTGCCGGATCAACCTGGTGTTTCAGACAATTGTTTTGATTTCCGGACGCGGACGCTATTTTCATGAGAGCTGGGGCGGTTCCCGGTTTATGGGAACGTTTAATGATCCGAACCAGTTTGCATTTTTCATTTTTACGATGATTCTGGTGCTTTTTATGGAATACCGGCGGAAGGCAGAGTATACAGTCAAGACACGGATTGCGTGCTGGGGAATGTTTTTTCTGGGAGTTTTTCTGATTGGAAAAGCAAAATCAACCGGTATGTTTGTGGGACTGCTTGTCTTTTTTGTAATATTGACATGGCAGTTTTTCTGGGAAAGATGCACGCACTCAAAGTATAAAAAACTCTGGTGGTTCGGCGGGGCAGCTGTTGTAGTGATGCTGGCGCTGGGCGTCTATCTGATCTGGCCAGGGGCAAATTTTGATGTTTCGCAGACGGATTATACGCTTCTTTCCAGAATTCAGCAGAAGATCTGGAAACTGGCAAATGGAAATCTCTATGATCTGCTGTATGACAGAAGTGCGGAACGGCTGGTATTGACGCCTCAGTATCTGTTTTATGGAGCGGGAGAGGGCTTTTTTGAACGTTTTATTCCGTATGATGGATTTGAAAAACTTCTGAGTCCGGGCGTGTTTGATGTTTTTCATGTTAATGAGATTCATTCCAGCTTTTTTGATGTCTGGTTTTCGTATGGACTGATTCCTACCACATTTCTGGTGTATTGGATTGTGAAAAATGTGATTCGGTGTGAGAAAGCGCAGAGGGCGGCGGTGCTGGCACTTCTGGCAGAGAGTTTTACGCTGATGAACTGCAGGCAGCCGTTTTTCTGGTTTGTTATTGTGATGGCGGGGATGTCTGGGAAGAAGGGAAGAAGGACATGAATTTGAAACATCAAAAGTTTGTTAAAAAAGGATGTTATTCTGCTTGCATCTCCTGTAAGGATATGCTACATTTAACATAACAAGCATATATTTTTCTTTACCACATTTCATATATTTATCTATATTCTAAAAATAATCTAAGAAAATCTTATGCTTATCCAAGTCAACAACAATTGAAGAGCAGGAGATTTTCAAAGGGTTAAAAGAAAAGTGGAAATTCTCCTGCCAGAAGGGAGAATGAATGAGAAGTAGGAATTCTGTAAAAGTGAAGCGGAATCACAAGGATACGCTGTTTCGGATGATTTTCAGCACGAGGGAGAATCTGCTGAGTCTTTATAATGCGGTGAATCATTCGCATTACACAGATGCATCGGAGCTTGAGATTGTGACGCTGAAAAATGCGGTTTATATGAACATGAAGAATGATCAGGCGTTTCTGCTTGATATGCAGCTGAACCTTTATGAACATCAGTCCACCTGGAATCCGAATATGCCGCTGCGCTTTTTGATGTATGTGGCAAAGGAGTACCAGATGCTGGTGCGGAATCAGACGCTTTATGCATCGGCGCTGGTAAAGGTGCCGACACCGCATTTTGTTGTGTTTTATAATGGGGAGACGGAGCAGGAGGCGGAGACGATTCTGAGGCTGTCGCATTCGTTTCAGCAGAAGACGGATAAACCAGAGCTGGAATTGATGGTAAGGGTGTTGAATATTAACCTTGATAAGAAACAGGAAGTGTTGGAGGCGTGCCAGCTTTTGAAAGAATATATGCTTCTGGTGAATAAGATTCGTAGATATACGGATGAGTATAAAGATATTAATCAGGCAGTCGAACAGGCAGTGACGGAGTGTATCGAGGAAAATATACTGGCTGATTTTTTAAGAAAGAATCGGGCGGAGGCGATTGAAATGTGTATTTTTGAATATGATGATAAGCGGGAGAAGGAGCTGATCCGGAAGGCGGAGTATGCGGAAGGTATGAAAGAGGGAGAAAGGATTGGACGGGAAGCTGGAAAGAAAGAAGAAGCCGAACGGATATTTAATATTTACCAATTATTTCGCGCGAACTACACGGAAAACCAGATTAAAGAGAAGCTGGGGATGAATGTAGAAGAAGTACGGAAAATTTTGGAACGATTTAAATGATTTTTAGCTTAGACGGGAGTGTCTTTCGGAGGGAGGGCACTCCTTATTTGAATACGAAAGTTATGACAGATGCACCGTTGGATATGGAAATGCGGAAACGGTATTTGGGAATGTTCTGGGGCAGTTACTGTTCACGGGTAGGCACTTTTGGAACAGAAAGTGCCGTAAGAAAACGTGGTGGCAGCAGGAATTTGCCGTATTTGAATGCGAAGCCACAGCAAATTCCGTTACTGGGCACGCATGCGTGAACAGTAACTGGGGCATAAAATAAGAATGTAAAAGAAATAAATTCTTCTTGCATCCTATATGCGGATATGCTACATTTATCTTATCAAGCATATATTTTTCTTTATCAGCAATTTAAGCGGTATCTAATATTCTAATTTTAATCTGAGAAATCTTATGCTTATCCAAGTCAACAACAATTGAAGAGCAGGAGATTTTCAAAGGGTTAAAAGAAAAGTGGAAATTCTCCTGCCAGAAGGGAGAATGAATGAGAAATATGAATTCTGTAAAAGTAAGGCGGGATCACAAGGATACGTTGTTTCGGATGATTTTCAGTACAAGGGAGAACCTGTTGAGTCTGTATAATGCGGTAAATCATTCACATTATACGGATGCAAAAGAGTTGGAGATCGTGACGCTGGAAAATGCAGTTTATATGAATATGAAAAATGACCAGGCATTTTTGCTGGATATGCAGTTGAATTTGTATGAACATCAGTCAACCTGGAATCCGAATATGCCGCTGCGTTTTCTGATTTATGTGACGAAAGAATACCAGATGCTCATTCGGAATCAAACGCTGTATGCGTCAACGCTGGTAGAATTGCCGACCCCACACTTTGTTGTATTTTACAATGGAGAAGAGGAGCGGGAAGCGGAAAGTGTTCTGAAACTGTCACATTCATTCTGCCAGAAGGCGGATGAACCAGAGCTGGAATTGATAGTGAAGGTATTGAATATTAATCTGGATAAAAAACAGAGGATTTTGGAAACTTGCTGCCTGTTGAAAGAGTATATGCTTCTGGTTGACAAGATTCGTAAATATGCGGCAGAGTATAAGGGCATAAACCGGGCGGCAGAGCAGGCTGTGACGGAATGTATTGAGGAAAATATACTGGCTGATTTCCTGAGAAAGAATCGAACGGAGGCGATAGAGGTGTGTATTTTCGAATATGATGAGAAACGGGAAAAGGAATTGATTCGGAAGGCAGAGTATGCGGAAGGTAAGAAGGAAGGATTAAAGGAAGGTCAGAAGCAGGGTGAAGAACGAGTGTTTGGAATTTATAGATTATATCGAGATAAATATACAGAAAACCAGATTGCAGAACAGATGAAAATAGATGTGGATGAAGTTAGGAATATTTTGGAAAAGTTTAAGGAATAGGTGCGGCGGTTGGTTATACATATGCTGATATTATCATTGAACCGCAAAATCCGGATAATGGCATTATCTTTGAATTTAAGCATTCCAAGGAAGTGTCAGGATTAGATAAGACCTGTGAAAGAGCGCTCAAGCAAATCAGAGATCGAAGGTATTCTGAGTATCTGAAAAATGATGGTCGCCATAATATAATGCTTTATGGCATCGCTTTTTACAAAAAGAGATGTAAAGTAGTGGTTGAGAAACTGAAAGAAGCATAATGTTGATCAGCCCGCTTACTATAATCGTATACGATTTGTAGGTGGGCTTCTTTTTTGATGCTATGTCAATAGTTGGGAGAGAGTATGAAATTTCTAAAGATAAGTGCAAAATTATGTTTGATGCTGCTTGCAAGTCTGTTTGCAGGCATATTTTTACTATGGTGCGTATTTTTGCTGCCGGATCGTTTGACCCAGACGCATGCAGCCCGATCGGCGGAAACATTTTCTTATGAAGGGATAGGTGCGGCGATTGGTTATACATATGCGGATCAGCTGGATAACTGGACGGATGCGCTTATGATTGGAAATGCCTGTTATCAGAAAGAAGATGCCAGTGCGCTGAACCGCGCGGCTGCAGCCTACCGACCAGATTATCAGAATGGAGATCCGATTACTTCGTTAGATGCATACGTGAAGGCGGAGGAGGACGTTGGCAGTATTGCGTACCCGCGTTATTGGCATGGCTATCTGGTGGCGCTTAGGCCACTTTTGATGGTAACCGATTATTTGGGTATACGGTCAATTAATACAGTCTTTTTTGCGGTTACAATATTATTACTGGTGTTGGTTATAATAAAAAGAAAACAATATCAGTTGTTCCTGCCGTTGGGGATTACGATTTTATTTTTGCGTCCATTAGCGATTATTCATTCGCTGCAGCTTTCGACGGTATTTTACCCGACGATGCTGTCGGTTATTGTGTGTATTTATTTTCAGAAATGGATGTGCAGGGAGGGACATTTTCTTTATCTGTTTTTGATGAATGGGATTGTGATTGCATACGCGGATTTGCTTACATATCCGGTCGCTTCATTAGGGGTATTACTGACTGTTTTTATGATGATTCAGGAAAAAACGGCGCCTGCAGAGAAGATTCGGCAGATTGTGGCTGGTTCAGTCGTTTGGGGATTTGGCTATTTTGGCATGTGGGCAGGAAAATGGCTGATTTCTTCGATTATTTTACGTCAGAATGTTTTGGCAGATGCCGTTTCGCAGGCACAGGTCCGCGTTTCCAGCAGCTATGGAGAAAATCATTTTTCCAGAGTGATGGTATTTATGCGGAATATAGGTGCCGGATTTATAGGTGTTCTGGTATTAGCGGCGGTTGTCTTTCTTCTGTTGACGATTTTTATGCTGTGGAGAAATAGACAAAGCCTGCATGTTCGGAGTGGCTGGCGGGAGCTCTTCCTATGTATGTTGCCATATCTTATGATTTGCCTGATTCCGTTTGCCTGGTATAGTGTGTTTGTGAATCATTCTTATATCCATATCGTGTTTACATACCGGGCACTGGCAGCAGCGGTGTGCGCGTGGAGTGGAATGTGCATGGTAAAAATGGAGTTTGTGTTTTATAGATAGTAGTGTGCTAAAATTTTAGGAGCGGGTAAAACGCGAAAAAGAGCTCTAAACGAAATAAGGATGGAAGAAATCACCCCCAAAGTGAATTCTTCCATCCCTTTTCTTTACTCTTTTACAATCCGAAACTCCCTCCATTTTCCACTCCGGTAGCGCATCACAACTACGAAGCAGGCGATCAGCCATGCGGGCGGCATGCTCACATAGTAGCAGCGGAAGCCAACCGGGGTGAGCGCCAGCAGGAAGGAGAGCGCGAGGCGGATGCCCAGGTTGATGAAGCCGGAAGCTGCCGGGATCTTGACATCGCCTGCACCCTGCAGAAAACCGCAGGTGATGTTGGTGATCGTGCTGGTCCAGATGAAGAACATCAGGATGTCGAGATGTTCCTTTGCGCGCCGCAGGGACTCTCCGGTGATGTTGAAGATCTGGAGAAGCGGCCGGTCAAAAAGCAGAACTACGATACTGATGGAGATACTGATCAGGACGCCCATCAGGATGGTGGTGCGGTAGCCGCGGCGGGCACGGTCCAGTTTTTCAGCGCCGATATTCTGTCCGGCGAAGCTGGAAATGGCGACGTTAAAGCTCTGGGACGGGATGTGCGCGAGCTGTTCGACCTTCAGCATGGCAGCGTAGCCCTCGATGCTGGGAGCGCCGAAGGAGTTGATGAGACGCTGCAGGATGAGGAAGCCGATTGAATTGACGCCCGTCTGCAGCATGATCGGAATACTCAGGCGCATCAGCAGCGCCCCCTGTCCCTTCCAGGCGTAGAGATAACGCCGTTTCGGCAGCAGATCCGGGAAAATGTGCCGCAGATACAGGAAACTGGCGATGGCGGAACCTGCCTGTGCGATCACGGTCGCGGCAGCCGCGCCGGAGACACCCATATGAAAGATGGAGATAAACACACAGTCCAGCACGATGTTCAGGGCGGCGGAGATCATCAGGAAAATGAGTGCGCCGCGCGAATCACCGTGTGCCCGCAGGATGCCATAGGTAACATTGTAGAGCAGCTGGAAAATAATTCCACCGCTGTAGATCAGAAAGTATGCCATACTGTCGAAACGCATTTCCTCCGGTGCCTGCAAAAAACCGAAAATAACTGGACGGGCTGCCAGAAAGCAGGCGGCGGTTAAAAATATACTTGCGATTATGGCAATCAGATAGGAGACGGAGATGGATTCCTGTATGTCTGTCTCTTTTTTGGCACCGAAATACTGGGCAACTGCGATGTTGACACCGGCACCGATGGAGGTGCAGATGGCGGTCAGAAGCCAGATCATGGAGCTGGTTAGTCCGACGGCTCCAAGGGCGGTTGCGCTGATGAGGTTTCCGACGATCACGCTGTCAGCGAGGTTGTACAAAACCTGCAGCAGGTTTGCCCCCATGATAGGCAGGGAAAAGAGCAGGATGGAGGACCATTCCCGCCCTTCGGTCATATCTTTTTTCATATGTATAAAACTCCTTTGATACAGCTAAAATCATGAGTTTAGTGTAGCATAGAGGATGGAAAAAGTAAAGAGAACGGAAAGCGCTTGTCAAGTGGAAAGAGAAGGATCTATAATAGAATAGATTTAATGTAACTGTTCAGCAGGTCTGCGCATTTACTGCGCTGACCGTACGAAAACATGGGCCAGCAGGCAAAAATCCCATTGCCATAGGCAATTTTTAATGGATTTTTGCGCGTGACTGTGAGGGGACTGAACAGTTACGATTTAACGAATATTAAGAAAAAGGGATGAGGAAATCTTGAATCACAACATGGAAATGACGGAGAAACCGACGGGAAGCGGGGTAGCACGGTGGAGCTTCTATCTGATGGGGCTTCTGATTCTGGCGATGGGGCTTACACTCAATACCAAAGCTGGACTCGGAGTGTCGCCGATTATTTCACTTTCGTATGCGGCATCCGTGATCTGGAACCGGAATTTTGGTGATATGACCTTTGTCCTGTATGGTATCTTTGTCTTGATTCAGGCGGCGATTCATCTGCGGGAGAAAGGAGAAGCAGGACGCAGCTTGCTTATGAAAGATGCTCTGCAGTTTCCATTGAGTATTGCATTTACAAGATTTCTGAATGTATTTTCAGCGTGCATACCGCCGCTGGAAGAATGTGGACCGGCGGCTTCTGGACTTTTAGGACGCCTGGGCGTGCTGGTGCTTGCCCTGACTTTTACAGGCGTCGGCGCAGCGATGTCCCTGTCAATGCGGCTGGTGCCAAATCCGGGTGATGGTCTGGTGCAGGTGCTGGCGGACACCTTTGGAATCGACACAGGTCTGATGAAGAACTGTGTCGATGCAACCTGTATCGTTTTGTCACTGCTCATGGGGCTTTTGTTTGCGGGAAAACCGGTGGGAATCGGCATTGGAACGGTCTGTGCTGTCGTGCTGGTGGGGCGCGTGATTGCGCTGTTTCATCATATTTTTGGAAAGGCGATGCTGCAGGCGGCTGGACTGGAAAGTGGCAGGAACTGACAGAGTGTGTGGAAAAAGGTGTGCGAAAGATAAAAGCAGCCGATTTTTGAGTGAAATTCAGATACATAAAATAATAGGAGATAAATAAGATGAAATTGAGAATGAAGCGGAAAGCAATGGTAGTATTGGCAGCAGCCATGTTGATGAGTGCGGCAGCTCCGGCGGCTGCGATGGCGGCGGAGAAAGCGACAGGACCGGCGCTTACGGCAAGCTACAACGGGGATGTAAATACACTGGAGGCAGCGAAGGATGCAACGCAGCTGATAGTGGTGATTGGCAACCGCCAGGATCCGGCGAAGAGCCGTCTGGACTGGTATAAACGCGATGCAGATGGAAAACTGGTGCAGGTGATGTCGAAAGAAGCGGTCAGCGGCATGAACGGTATCACGATGCAGAAGCAGGAGGGCGATAAGAAGACGCCGGCGGGTGTGTACCGCTTTACGATGGCATTTGGCCTGAAGGCAAATCCGGGAACGATTCTGCCGTATCACCAGATCGTGGACGGCGATTATTATGTAGATGACGGAAACAGCCAGTATTATAACAAGCTGGCAAATACGAAGCAGGTACAGAAGGACTGGAATTCGGCGGAGGATCTGATGGCGCAGGCGCCGCAGTATAATTATGGCCTGGTACTGGATTATAATCCGGAGTGTACACCGGGAAAGGGATCGGCGATCTTTCTGCATTGCCCGAAGAGCTGGAATAATACGGGAACTTCCGGATGCATCAGTATTCCGGAGGAAGATATGAAACAGGTTGTGTGCCAGGTGGATACCGGGACGAAGATTGTGGTGGTGCAGGATGAGAGCGATTTAGCAAATTACTAATTAGATAGGCTGTGAGAGTCAGATCTCATTTGGGGATTTTTATCTGGAAGCAGATAGGAACCCCCAGATGAGTTTTTTTGTTTCATAGGACATAATTTCCTAATGAAACCCAAAAACGCCGGACAATATCCGGCGCTCAGGTGTCTCAAAATATTTGTCCCTACGTTGGCATTATCCAAATCAGGTTTTGGGTCGGAACTTTTGGTTCCCTCTCAGCCTGCATCACAAGCTCCCCATTATCGAAATGAATTGTAGCATGATTTGGAAAAAAATAGCAATGGCAACTCTGGTTTTATGATTTATTTGCCCCGCCCATCTGCCGGCTCAGCATCCGCAGCATTTCCGCCTGCCGTTTCTGCGCTGGGGGCATTTGGTCTGTCAGGATCGAAAAAAGAGTGTCCATTTCTGAGGTTGAGAATTGCGGGGAACCGTTGCTGCCCCGGAGACTCATGAGAAGCGGCAGAAGCTTGTCTTGCGGCGTGTTTCTTGCCTGATCGGCTAACTGTTCCATCTGTTTTATTTTGTCTGGATCCATGGAGCGGAGTCTCGGATCCTGTTTCCAGTTTTGAAATTCCATAGTGTGTGCCTCCTGTCTGTTTGAAGTGGATGTGCCAGATGCACGGTCTGTGGTTTTTTTCTGTCTGCGGGAATATTCGGCTTGCGGGTAAAGGACAGATGCCGGAACTGCATCAGAATTGGGTGAATCATTCTGGATATCTTGCGAAGTCGGAAAGGATGCTGTCTGCGGCATATTTTGCCAGTAGGATTCATAGAGGCGGGAACCTTCGATAAAATTTAAGACCAGATCGATCGAACTTTGCTCTTCCTCTGTGCCATACGGCTTGATCGCTTTCAGCATATCAACCGGCGAATCCTTGTCGCGTTCGCCCACCGAGCAGATTCCGATCTCACCGTCGGCCGGATCAGCAAATAGCTGCATCGTCTTTTCTAGTTCGCGGAATTTCACAAACAGGGAGAAAAAACGCTGTTCCGGGATGTGAATATAGGGAAGCGCCGCCTTGACAAGCTGCATATGTGGGAGTGAGGTCAAGCGGTCTAACTCGGTCATTTTGAGAGAAACATCTTGGTTCACGAAAAAAACCTCCCAAATCTTTGTCTCAATATATGCAGATGAGAGGAAAAAAAGACGTTTTGGTTCACGGGTAGGCACTTTTGGAATCGAAAAAGAACGGGAATGTTTAAAGAAAAAAAGCTCCGGGACAGGAAAAACCACATATAGTATATTATAAAAAATAAGAAAGAAAAGGATTCAGAGCTATGAACACCCGGCTGATCATTGATGGAAATGCCGTTTATGAAATAGATGAAGACTGTCTCGCCTGCCGCGGACGGCGGACTGGATGCAGACGCTGTGTGGAACCGGGTTCCCGCACCCGGGGACGAAGCACGCCTTTACAGAAATTGGAACCTGCCAGTGAAAAATCACAAACTCACAAATAAAGAAAGATGTGGTATAATGTAAAGAAAGAAATTCCCCTCATTCCAGCCTGCCCAGCCACTTCCTCATGAGGTGTCAGGGAAAGCTGGAATGGGGATACCGTAGCAGAGCTCCAGAGTCCTAAGACAAACTGGCTCACAACAACATTGCATCAGGAACTGAAAGGACGAATCCATATGAACCCATATAAAATCATGCTGGTAGATGACGAGGAGGAAGTACGGACAAGCATCATACGCAAAATCGACTGGCAGGATGCCGGATTCGAGGTGATCGGGGATGCGGAGAACGGGAAGGAAGCGCTGGAAAAGATCGAGCAGAATGAGCCGGATGTTGTGCTGACAGACATCCGGATGCCATATATGGACGGGCTGGAGATGGCGGAGAATATACGGCAGAGATATCCGTCCATCAAGATCGTGATTTTTTCTGGTTTTGATGAATTTGAGTACGCCAAAAAGGCGATCAAGCTCAATGTGATCGAATATATTTTAAAGCCGGTCAATGTCGAAGAGCTGACGGCGATTTTAAAGAAAATCAAGAAAAATCTCGATGAGGAGATCGAGCAGAAGCGGAATGTTACCCTGCTTCGGGAAAGTTATATCAAGAGTCTTCCGGCGATCCGGGAACATTTTTTGAATGACCTGATTCACGGCGGCATGGAGGAAGCGCAGATTGAGGAAAAACTGAACGAATATGCGATCGACGTTGCGGGTGCGGTCAAATGGGTGATTGCGGCGATCCATCTGGAACCGGATGAGAAGGTGGACAAGGCAGTTTCGCTGCATCAGCAGCGGGAGCTGATTCCGATTTCCGTCCGCAATCTGATTGAGGAAAAACTGGAAGGGCAGTACCGTTTTATTGTGTTCCACTCTTCCTTTGAGACGATCCTTCTGGTGGCGATCGACAAAGACAATACGCAGACCGGACTGATTGCCCTGCTGGGCGATATCTGCAAGGAGACGAAGAAAATTCTGGAGGTATCGGTTACGATCGGCGTGGGTGAGAGCTGCAGTTCGCTGACGGATTTAAGCCGCCCGTGCCACACGGCACTCAATGCACTCGGTTACCGTGCGATCACAGGTTCCGGCGGTGTGATCTGCATCGGCGATATGGAGCCGTCCGGGCATGAAAAACTCCGGTTCGACAGCCGGATGGAGTCGGAGCTTATAGCGGCAGTCAAGTTTGGACCGAAGGAAAAGATCCGTTCCGTGATAGACGGGATTGTGAGCCGGATGGAGGATGCGCGGGTGCATTACCGCCAGTATCAGGCGTATGTGCTTGCGATCATCAATGTGCTGACACAGCTCTCCCAGCAGTATGATCTGCGGATCAGCGAGATGTTTGGCGTGGAAAATGATTATTTCGAGATTCTGGGGCGCGTCCAGAAGATGGAGAATGTCCGCCCGTACCTGACCGAGGTGGCGCTCAAGATGAATGCCGGAATGGAAGAAGAGCGGAGCAATACGACAAAAAACGTGATCCGCGAGGCGAAGCAGTACATTCAGGACAATTTTCAAGATCCGGAGCTGTCGGTGGAGAAGATCTGCCGCCATCTGCATATGAGCCCGGCGTATTTTTCAACGATGTTTAAGAAGGAGACGGGACAGGCGTACATCGCCTATCTGACCGATGTCCGGCTGGGGCGCGCGGTCGAGCTTCTGATGGCAACTGACGACAAGACGTATATCATCGCGGAAAAGGTCGGCTACCCGGAGCAGAACTATTTCAGTTACGTATTTAAGAAAAAATTCGGTGTTTCCCCGACGCGGTACCGCACGGCACACCGGAGCGGGGAGGCATAATGGGTAAAAAAAGGACGATCTGGAAGAAAAAGCTTTTTGACGACGCCAGCATCCGGTCTATGATCTTTATCTATTTTACGATCACGGCGCTGGCGGCGAGCGTGCTGATCTCCCTGTCGCTGTACCAGAGAATGTCACGGCAGGTCACGGAAGTAGTACAGGAGGAGAGCCAGAACCTGATCGCGCAGGTGGGGCGCTCTGTGGAGTCGTATCTCCGCACGATCATGAAGCTGTCCGACTCGCTTTATTATGGCACGATCAAGAATGCCGATCTGTCGAGCCAGTCGCTTGGAAGTGAATTTACGCTTCTCTACGATAATAATAAGGATAATGTGGAGAATATTGCCCTGTTTTCGGAGGATGGGGCGCTTCTGGAGGCAGTCCCGGCGGTGCGTCTGAAAAATGAGGTGGATGTGACGCAGGAAGAATGGTTCCGGAGCGCCTTAAACCGGACGGAAAACCAGCATTTTTCCCTACCGCACGTACAGTATGTGTTTGACAATGCGGAAAATCAATATCGATGGGTCATTTCGCTGTCCCGGGCGGTCGAACTGACACACGGAACCTCGACCTCGCAGGGCGTCCTTCTGGTCGATATTCGCTATTCGAGCCTGGAACAGCTCTTTGGCGGCATCACGACGGGGCGCGGCGGTTATTTCTATATGATCAGCGGAAATGGCGAGATTCTTTACCACCCGCAGATGCAGCTTCTGGATTCCGGCTGGGTGCAGGAGAACAATGGACAGGCAGCCGGCTATTCGGACGGAAATCATGAGGAGATATTTGCCGGAAAAAAGCGGATGGCGACGGTCAAGACGATCGGCTACACAGGCTGGAAGGTGGTCGGGGTGACGCCGGAAAATGCCGTGTCGCTCAACACGATCAAAACCCGGCTTTTTATCGTATTTGTCATTGCCCTCATTTTGTGCATTCTGGCTCTGATTAACTCTTATATTTCATCGAGGATCACGAATCCGATCCGCGAGCTGGAAAAATCGGTCGGCGTCCTGGAGGCGGGCAATTTAAGCGCACCGGTGTACATCGGAGGTTCCTATGAGATCCGCCATCTGGGAAAATCGATCAGTGATATGGCGGGTCAGATCCGCCTCCTGATGCAGGATATTGTGCGTGAGCATGAGGCGAAACGCAAGCAGGAGTTTGATACGCTGCAGTCGCAGATCAATCCGCATTTCCTCTATAATACGCTCGATATCATTGTCTGGATGATTGAAAATGAGCAGAAAACGGAGGCGGTCAAGGTGGTGACGGCGCTGGCGCGGTTCTTCCGTATCAGTTTAAGCCGCGGCAAGAGCTTAATTACTGTGAAGGATGAGCTGGAACACGTCCGGAATTACCTGATGATCCAACAGATGCGGTTTAAAAATAAGTTTACCTATACGATCAAGTCAGATGATGAGGTTTTGGAACTTGCAAGTTTAAAACTGATGCTGCAGCCGCTGGTGGAGAATGCGATCTACCATGGCATGGAATATATGGACGGCGACGGCGAGATCTTCGTGCGCGCCTGGCAGGAGGAAAAAGAGCTGTATTTGGAGGTGCGGGACAATGGGCTTGGCATGACGGAGGAACAGGTCGAGAGCCTCTTTACCGATACGGCGCACGTGGCATCCAAGCGCGGATCCGGCATCGGGGTACGCAATGTCAACGAGCGGATCAAGCTGTATTTCGGCGCGGAATATGGTCTTTCGATCGAGTCGGAGCCGGATGAAGGAACCGCGGTGAAGATTCATCTTCCGGCAGTGCCTTACGAGAAAGTGCTGGAAGAGAAGAAAGTGTAAAAGTGGGGGCGACAGATCAATGCGATATGGAGTGAGAAAAAAAAAGGAGCTGGTGCTCTGGGGAATCCTGTGTGTGGGACTTATTTTGCTGTATCTCCTTTCCTCCACGGATTGGATCATCAAGGAAAAAGAGGTGGAGGTCTACCCGGTGTCCCTGATTATCAGCGATACTTCGGATGATGATTACGTCAACTTCCGCAAGGGCGTGGATCAGGCGGCGGTTGAGTATAATGTAGATGTCAGCTTTATTACCCTGTATGAAAAGGATAATCTGGCACAGCAGATGGAGCTGGTGCGCCGGGAAGCGGCAGACGGTGCCGGGGCAGTGATACTGGAGCCGGTTGATGAGCTGGAATGCCGCCAATATCTGGAAGAAAATACATATGGAACGCCGATTATCCTGCTGGGTGAATTATCACCGGATGAGGAGGTCAAGGGGGCGGTTCATATGGACTGGACGGCAGCCGGGAGAAAGCTGGGCGAGGCGATTACGGCGGAACAGAGCCCCGATCTTCCTGTCTGGATCTTTGCAGATAACCCATATATCGGCAAGGCGGGGGAGATGAAGCAGGGGCTGACGGAGGTGCTGGAAAAACAGGGCTTTTCCTATACCATTGTGCCGCGCGGCACCGATGATACTTACCGTTCCGTCATTGAAAAAACAGTTTATCCGGGCAGCGGCACGGCGGTGGTGGCGGCACTGGATTTCGCCAGCACAGCGGAGGCGGCGGAGATTGTCGGCGGAAGCAGCGTGTACGGAAAATACATTTCCGGGCTGTACGGCGTCGGGATGATGCCGTCCCTGCTGGATCAGCTTGACAAGGGGACAATCCGGGGGCTGGTGGTGACAAACCAGTTTGACGCGGGCTATTTTGCGGTCAAAAAAGCAGTGCAGGCGATTGAAAAAGAGCAGGAGAGAAGCCAGTTTTCACTGGAATCCTACTATATAGAGAAGGATGAGCTACGGTCAAAGAAATATGAGAAGATGCTGTACCCGATTGATTAAAAATCTGGGAAGGGGGTATAGAGAAATGAAAAAAAGCGGAAAAAGCATTCAGATGGCGCTGGCGCTTCTGGCAGCGGGCACACTTCTTTTAAATGGATGCAGCGCGGCAAAACCGGCAGAAAAAAAGAGCATCCGTATCGGCGTGACGCTGTACCGGGGCGAGGATGCCTTTATCAACAATATCCGTTCCAGTCTGGAGGAAAAGGCGAAGGAATATGAGCAGCAGACGGGCATCAAGGTTAATCTGGAAATCATGGATCCGAAGGGAAACCAAAATACGCAGAACAGCCAGGTAGATCGTTTCCTTTCCCTGGAATACGATGCGATCTGTGTTAATATGGTGGATCGCTCGGCAGCATCGTATGTCATCAACAAGGCGATGGATGCCGGGACGCCGGTCGTATTTTTCAACCGCGAACCGGTCGAGGAGGACATGAAACGATGGGAGCACCTCTATTATGTAGGGGAGGACGCGCGGGAATCGGCGGTTCTGCAGGGGAAAATTCTGGTGGATGCGTATCAGGAAAATCCAGGCAGTCTTGATTTAAACGAGGATGGAACTGTGGGATATGTGATGTTGGAGGGCGAGCGCAGCCATCAGGATTCGCTGATCCGCACAGAGTGGTCGGTACAGACGATGCGCGACGGAGATATTCCGCTGGAAAAACTGACCGGTGGTTCGGCAAACTGGGATCGGAGCCAGGCGGCGGCGCTGATGGAACAGTGGATCCGCCAGTTCGGGGATGCGATCGAGGTGGTGATCTGCAACAACGATGAGATGGCGCTCGGAGCTGCCGAGGCGCTTGAACGCGCTGGTGACACAAGAGGTGTGAAGGTGGTCGGCATTGACGGAACCCCGCAGGGAATCGAGGGGCTTAAGAGCGGAAAGCTGTATGGAACAGTCCAGTGCGACAGCGACGAGTATGCAGAAGTGATTTTTGAGATAGCTGCCGCCGAGGCACTTGGTCAAAATGTACAGGAAAAGGTCGAATTAGAGGAAGGAACCTATTATCAATGCAGTCAGAAAGCGTTGACTGTTGCTGATTTACCATAAAATCCCACAGTTTCACACCGGAAAAACAAGAATATGTGAATAAAATCACAAAGGATCTAAAAAAATTTTATATAAGAACCAAGAAAATTATATGGAAAAGTGTACAAACGATCCGTATAATAAAGGTGTCGATAAGAAAAAATGACGAATCGGCGAAACTGTATAATGTGTGTATGCGGAAAATTTAACTGTTCGGTGGATCCGGACAGCGCAAACGGATACGCAAGTTTAAGGGAGGACAAACATTATGAAACTGAAAAAAGTAGCAGCACTTGGTTTGGCAACTGCAATGGCATTTTCCGTAACTGCTTGCTCCAGCAAACCGGCAGAGACAACTGCAGCGGCAGAAGAGACAACAGCAGCAGCTGACGCAGCAGAGACTGTTAAAGAAGCAATCGAAGGAAAAGATCCGGCAGAAGTTAAAGTTGGTATTTCTATTTACCAGTTCGCTGATAACTTCATGACACTGTATAGAAACGAACTTCAGAAATATTTAGTAGATGAGCTTGGCTTAAAGGCAGAGAACATCTCCATCATGGATGGTAAGAATGACCAGTCCGAGCAGATGAACCAGATCCGTAACTTCGTTACTCAGGGATTTGATGTTATGATCATCAACCTGGTTCAGGCTTCTTCTGAGCCGGATGTAACCAACATCTGCAACGAAGCAGGTATCCCGGTTGTTTACATCAACCGTGAGCCGGATGCTGAGAGAGAGCAGGCTTGGGTTGACGACGGCATCAAAGCTACTTATGTAGGTGCTGATGCTAGACAGTCCGGTACATATCAGGGTGAAGAGATCGCTGAGCTTGAGAACAAGGGTGATGCAGACGGCGACGGCGTTGTTCGTTACATCATGGTTCAGGGTGATCCGGAGAACGTAGATGCTCAGTACAGAACTGAGAAATCCGTTGAGGCTTTAAAGGCAGCTGGCGTAGAGGTTGAAGAGCTGACCAAGCAGCGTGGTGATTGGGATCAGACAAAGGGTCAGGAGATCACTGCTAACGCTCTGTCCCAGTACGGCGACAAGATCGATGTTGTATTCTGCAACAACGATGCTATGGCTCTTGGTGCTCTGCAGGCTATCGAGGCAGCTGGAAGAACTGTAAACAAAGATATCTACCTGGTAGGTGTTGATGCTCTGGTTGAGGTTGTTGAGAACGTTATGAACGACAAGATGACCGGTACCGTATTCAACGATTACTTCGGACAGGCTCATACAGCAGCTGACAAAGCTCTTGATTTCGTAAACGGCAAAGATGTTGACAACGTATACATGGTAGACTATGTAAAGGTTACAACTGAGAACGCTGGCGATATTCTGGAAATGATTAAATAATTGTAGCTGTTCAGAGAAGGACGGTTATGAACATATCACTCCCCTGCAGGGGAGTGAATAAAGTGTCGGGTGTGCAGATGGCACACCCGATTTTATGAAAGGAGAGAATGGGATGGCAGAGTACAGATTGGAGATGCGCGGGGTATCGAAAAGCTTCCCTGGCGTAAAAGCTCTGGACAAGATAAACCTCAAAGTACGTCCCGGCACCGTCCATGCACTGATGGGAGAAAACGGCGCTGGTAAATCCACCTTGATGAAATGTCTCTTTGGTATTTATCATATGGATGAAGGTGAGGTATATCTGGATGGAGAAAAAGTGGAGATCCACAATCCGGATGAAGCCCTTCACAGAGGACTGGCCATGGTACATCAGGAGCTGCAGCCGATACCTGAGAGAACGGTAGCAGAGAATATGTACACCGGTCGTTATCCAACCAAGAAATTTGGTCCGATTCAGGTCATCGACCATAAAAAGATGTTTGAAGAGACAGCAAAATGGCTGGACGATGTTAAGATGCCGTATAACCCGAAGGCAAAACTGGGAACCATGTCCATCGCCCAGATGCAGTCTGTCGAGATTGCCAAGGCTGTATCCTTAAATGCCAGAGTTGTAATTCTGGACGAGCCGACTTCCTCCTTGACGGATAATGAGGTAGAGGCGCTTTTCCGCATTGTCCGTGACCTGAAATCACGAGGCGTATCCCTCATCTATATTTCCCATAAGATGGCGGAGATTCGTGAGATTTGTGATGATATTACCATCATGCGAGACGGCACCTATGTTGGTTCCTGGCATATGGACGAGATTTCGGATGATGAGATCGTCAAACAGATGGTTGGTCGTGAGCTGACCAATATCTATCCTCCGAAGAATGATACAAAAGCCGGAGAGGTACTGCTGGATGTCAGAGGATATTCCAGTATCCATGATCGTTCCTTCCAGGATTGCTCCTTCACCCTTAGAAGAGGCGAGATTCTTGGATTCGGCGGCCTGGTAGGTGCTCAGAGAACGGAACTGATGGAAGGTATCTTCGGTATGCGTCATATTAAATCCGGAGAAGTTTATATTAAGGGTAAGAAAATGAACATTAAGCGTCCGCAGGATGCAATCCGGGGCGGTATCGGTATGATTACCGAGGACCGACGCGGAACTGGTATTCTGGGATGTCTGTCCATTGCAGATAATGTATCAATTTCCTCCCTGGATCAGTATTTACACTATGGTATCAAACTGAATAAGAAGAAGATTGAGCAGCTTGTCAAGGATAACGTGGCAAAGCTTTCAATCAAGACGCCGAGCAGTAAGACACTGATTCAGTCACTTTCAGGCGGTAACCAGCAGAAGGTTCTGATTTCCCGCTGGCTGGCCAACAACCCGGATATCCTCATCATGGATGAGCCGACCCGTGGTATCGACGTTGGTGCCAAGTACGAGATCTACCAGATCATGATTGACCTGGCAAAGCAGGGCAAAGGTATCATCATGATTTCATCTGAGATGCCGGAGCTGATTGGTATGTCGAACCGTATCCTTGTCATGTGTAATGGTCACATTACCGGTGAGGTACAGGGTGAGGAAGCAACTCAGGAGCGTATCATGAGCTACGCGACTAAGTTCTAAAGGAGGAAGAGAGAATGGATAAGAAACAACTGAATGTAAAAGATATATTGATCAATAACGGTATCGTTATTCTGATCCTGTTGATGGTTCTCTTTGTTGGTGTGACAAAACAGAACTTCTTCAGCCGTAGCAACTTTAGCAACATTTCCATCAACGTAGCATGCCGTTTCATCATCGCAGTCGGCGTATCCGGCTGTCTGATTACGAAAGGTACCGACCTTTCTGCAGGACGTCTGGTTGGACTTTCTGCCTGCCTGGCAGGTACTCTGCTCCAGAAGAGTGATTACAGCGGACATTTTGAACTTACCAAAGGATTTGGCGAGCAGAACGTATGGCTGATTCTCCTTATCTGTATTGCTATCTGCTGTGTATTTGGTCTTATCAATGGTATCGTAGTTGCTTACCTGAATGTACCGGCTTTCATCGGTACCCTGGGTATGCAGATGATCGTATACGGTATCAACCTGGTTTACACAAAATCCGTTCCGTTAGGCGGTTATCGTCAGGAGTATACCATCATTGCAAATGGTAACTTCTTCGGTATTCCGTACCTGTTCATCATTGCATTTGTCATCGGCGCGATCATGTGGTTCGTATTTAACTACACCCGCCATGGTAAATATATGTATGCAATCGGCGGCAACGAGGCAGCAGCAGAGGTTGCTGGTGTAAATGTTAAGAAAACCAAGATCATCATCTATGTAACAGCTACTGCACTGTATGCTATCGCAGGTTTCCTTCTGGGAGCTAAATCTGGTGGTGCCGGTGTAAATACCGGTAACGGTTACGAGCTGGAGGCTATTGCAGCTTGTACCATCGGTGGTGTATCTGTAAACGGTGGTATCGGACGTATCTCCGGTGTTATCATCGGTGTACTTGTATTCGAGTTCTTAAAGACCTGCTTACAGTTCCTCGGCATCGACCCGAACTATCAGTATATTGCACAGGGTATCGTTATCGTTGTTGCGATTGCGCTGGATATCCGTAAGTATATTGCGAAGAAGTAATAAGATTAACTGTGTTCTGACGAGAATGTATGTACCATATGAAAATTCGTCTGAAACCGTACATAAATATAAGTTCGAAAAGAAATCAGAAACTCCCTCTCCATGGATGCATGGCGGGGGAGTTTTTTATAATAGGATAATCCGTTGGAATCTTCTATTATATAAACTGCCGGGCAGGATTTTTTCTTGTATAAATCTGAAAAGTTGTAATCGGCAGGGGGATGGTGGACGAGATGGTGTGTCAGCTCTTGCTTTGACAGTGACGGAAAAATATTTTTGGATTGCCTGAACTTATTTTTATGGATATAATAAGAGAAGAGGCTGCTTCGGAGTGAGCAGCAGAGAAAACAAGCCATATTCTGAAAGGAACAAGGATGAGCGAAAACGAAGTGATGGAAAAAAAAGAAACACTGGAAGAGGCATTGGGTGAAGAGATTGAGGCGGTGAAGAAAACGGTGGAAGAAGCCGCAGAAAATGCTGCCGATAAAACGTTGGAAGATCTTGAAGCTGAAAACGAAAAACTCCGTCAGGAATTGGAACTTATGAAGGAAAAGACTGTCAAAGAACGCATCTACGATCATGTGCATGTGTCCGTGCGGACGATGGATATTTTTATTGTCGTGATGGTATTGTTGTTTGTGGTGGTTGTGGTGCTGGGGATGCTGAATAAGTAGAAAGCAGCCGTGGTTAAAACTGTTTTGAGGATAAATGAGAGGAGGAAGAAAGATGATGTACCCATTTATGACCTTAAATGATGATACGGAAATTACCCATTCTGAAATGCGGGCAGATGGCAGGGTTAAAGTTTATATAGAAACACCCGATGAAAAAGATGGATTTCACAATGCCATATGCTATTTGCCAGATTACAAGTGGGAGAATATAAATGGTTATTCAGATATGGAAATGAGTTATTTCAAGAAACTGATTCGGGAAAATGCACACTTGATTATGGAGTTTTCACAAGAGGGAGGAATTCTGAGTGCCGCAAATTTTTAGGATTGGACCATATATTGTATATTTTTGGTCGAATGAAAATGAGCCGCTGGAACCGGTGCATGTCCATATTGCAGAGGGAAGAGCAACTTCAAATGCGACAAAAGTGTGGATAACCAGTACGGGCAAGGCATTGCTCAGCCACAATTCTTCCAAAATATCAGCCCAAATTTTGAACAGTATGATTCGGGTGATAGAGGCCAACAGTGAAGAAATTATAGAAAAATGGCTTTCTCATTTTGGAGAAATACGGTACTTTTGTTAAGACTTTTTAAGAAATATAAAAAGGACAACTAATTTTATGGAAATCGAACGCAAATATTTAATTAGTCACATTCCATTTGATATAGCCGGATACCCCTTCCACCAGATCGAGCAGGCATATCTAAGTACTGCTCCGGTCGTGCGTGTCCGTCAGGAGGATGACACCTATTATCTGACCTACAAATCCAAAGGACTGATGGCGCGGGAGGAATACAATCTGCCGCTGACGAAGGAATCCTATGAGCATCTCCGTTCGAAGGCTGACGGCAGGATTCTGACGAAAAAGCGTTATCTGATTCCGATGGAAGGAACGGAGTACACGATTGAGCTGGACATTTTTTTAGGTGAATATGAGGGATTGAAGCTGGCGGAGGTTGAATTTCCAAGTGAGGAAGCCGCACATGCCTTTGTGCCGCCGGAATGGTTCGGGCGCGAGGTGACGTTTACGGGCGAGTACCAGAACAGCCGTCTGGCGCTGGCGGAAAACCTGGTATTAAAAACGAAAGAATAAAAACGAAAGAACAATACAAAGGTATATTATTAATGATAAAACAAGTAATGAATTGGATCAAAACGCACCGCTACTGTCTGGCAGGACTCTATATGCTGGTGTTTCTGTCAGGATTTTTTCTGCTGGAGCTGCATGAACCATCGGATGTTCATATTATACACTGTGCGGTCGATGACCTGATACCGTTTAATGAATGGTTTGTACTGCCGTATTTTCTGTGGTACGCGTGGGTGCCGGTGTTTATGCTTTATTTTATGATCAAGGATCGGGAGGCATATCTGCGGCTTTGTTTTGTGATGTTTGCAGGAGCAACCTTTTGCTTATTTGTCTACCTGCTGGCACCAAACGGTTTAAATCTGCGGCAGGAGATCACATCACAGAATTTCTGCGCGCAGATTGTGCGGTTTCTGCGGAGTGTGGATCCGCCGAACAATGTCTGCCCGTCGATCCATGTATCGAGCACTGTGGCGGTTCATCTGACGATCTGCCACGCGGCAAGTGTGCGGAACAAGAAACCGATCCGTACACTTTCGTGGATTGTCACGATTCTGATTTGTCTTTCAACCATGTTCATCAAACAGCATTCGCTGGTCGATGTGCTCTGTGGCTGGATTTTGAGCCTGATTCTTGACGAGGCGGTGAATGTGTGGGTACTAGTAAAGGCATTTTCAAAAGGAAAAGCTGGAAAAACAACGAATGCGGTTCATGAAGAATAAAAAAGTGAACGAATTGAACAGTTGCAATGATTTTCTGATATCTAAAAAGAAAAAATGATTACTTTGTGAAAAATAAAAAAATTAATATAAAAAGTCTTATAAGAATAAAGAACAGGAGGAAATAATCATGGCTGTAGTATACGCATTTTTAGCAGATGGACTGGAAGAAGTGGAATGTCTGGCGACGGCGGACGTGCTGATCCGCGCGGGTGTGAAGGTAAAACTGGTTTCGATTACGGGTAAAAAAGAGGTGAAGGGCGCACATGGATTTGGCATTCATGCAGACACCCTGCTGCATGAGATTGATCCGATGAAAGCGGATCTTCTGTTCCTTCCGGGCGGTATGCCGGGAACGAAAAATTTGATGGCGTGCAAACCGCTCTGCGATGCACTGGTGCAGGCAGATGCTGCTGGAAAACGCCTGGCAGCGATCTGTGCGGCTCCGAGCATTCTGGGGCAGCTGGGGCTTTTGAAGGACAAGAAGGCAACCTGCTATCCGGGCTTTGAGGATGCCCTGACCGGTGCGAAGCTGACGGGTGCGGGCGTTGTGACGGACGGCAATATCACAACGGCGCGTGGACTTGGATATGCGCTGGATCTGGGAATTGAGCTGGCATCGCTCTTAGTCGATCGCCCGGTAGCATTACAGGTCAAAGATTCAATTCAGTATGACCAGGTGTAGTTTCAACTAAAAAACACACAGAAAATACATCAAAAATGGCATAAAACCCACATAAAACCACTCATAAACCCGCAAAAAGTGAACGCAAAATTATATTTTCCGCTAGTATTTAGCACGCAGATATGCTATAATGCTATCTTGAAGTGTAACGCCCGGTAGAATGGCGGTTCACATATAGAAGCAAGGAGGACCCCTTAAAATGAGTTTACAGGTAGAAAAATTAGAGAAGAACATGGCAAAGCTGACCATCGAAGTTCCGGCTGAAGAGTTTGATGCAGCAATCAAAAATGCGTACAACAAGAACAAAAACAAATTCAGCATCCCGGGATTCCGTAAAGGTAAAGCACCGTTAGCTATGCTGGAGAAGATGTATGGCGCTGGCATTTTCTATGAGGATGCAGCAAACGAAGTGATCGACGCATCTTATCCGAAGGCAGCAGAGGAGAGCAAGGAAGAGATCGTTTCCACTCCGGAGATCAAAGTAACTCAGATCGAAAAAGGTAAGGCATTCATCTACGAGGCAACCGTAGCTCTGAAACCGGAAGTAACTCTGGGCGAGTACAAAGGCGTAGAAGTTAAGAAGGCAGAAGCTGTTGTGACAGACGAGGATGTAGAGAACGAGCTGACTGCAGCACGTAAGAAAAACGGCAGACTGATCGACGTAGAAGACGGCGCAATCGAGGACGGCGACAACACGATCATCGACTTCACTGGCTACATTGATGACAAGACATTTGACGGCGGCGCTGGTACAGATTATCCGCTGGTAATCGGTTCCCATTCCTTCATCGAGGGCTTTGAGGATCAGTTAATCGGCAAGAAAAAAGGCGAGACCTGTGACGTAAACGTTACTTTCCCGGCTGAGTACCATGCAGATGAGCTGGCTGGCAAACCGGCTAAGTTCGTTGTAACCATCAAAGAAGTTAAGAGAAACGAGCTTCCGGAGCTGAACGATGAGTTCGCAAGCGAAGTATCTGATTTCGATACTCTGGATGAGTACAAAGCAGACATCCGCAAGAAACTGCAGGAGAAGAAAGAGCAGGATGCTAAAGTAGAGAACGAGAACAACGTAATCGAAAAAGTAGTTGAGAACGCTCAGATGGAACTGCCGCAGCCGATGGTTGACACTCAGGCAAGAGAGATGGTAGAGAACTACGCTCGCCGTCTGCAGAGCCAGGGCTTAAACATCAACGATTACATGAAATATACCGGCATGACACCGGAGAAGCTGATGGAGCAGATGCGTCCGGAAGCAGAGAAGAGAATCAAGACCAGACTGGTTCTTGAGAAAGTAGTTGAAGTTGAGAACGTAGAAGTTTCCGATGAGAAGCTTGACGAGCAGATCAACGAGATCGCAGCATCCTACAAACTGGAAGGCGCTAAGCTGAAAGAAATGATGGGTGAGCGCGAGAAAGAGCAGATCCGTGAGGACCTGAAAGTTCAGGCAGCGATCGATTTACTGGTAGAGCAGGCAAAGCTTGCTTAATCAAACCGATAAAAGCGAATACTGAAATAAGGCAGAATTCTATGGTGTCCTAAGGCATCATAGAATTTTGTATTACTGTTCACAGGCAGGCACTTTTGGAACCGAAAGTGCCGTGCGATAACATAGTGGCAGCAGATTTTGCTGATTTGTAATGCGAAGCATCAGCAAAATCCTGTTACAGTTTGCACGCGTGTGAACTGTAACAATTTTTGCCATAAACATTCATTCTCAATTATAGGAGGAAGAATCATGAGTTTAGTACCTTATGTCCTTGAATCCACCAGCCGCGGCGAGCGGACGTATGACATCTACTCCCGTCTGCTTAAAGATCGTATCATTTTCCTGGGAGAGGAAGTAAATGATGTGACAGCCAGCCTGGTTGTAGCACAGCTTCTGTTCCTGGAGGCAGAGGATCCGAATAAGGATATCAGCTTATATATCAACAGCCCGGGCGGTTCTGTTACCGCAGGTATGGCGATCTATGACACGATGAATTATATCAAATGTGATGTATCTACCATCTGTCTGGGTATGGCAGCCAGCATGGGCGCATTCCTGCTTTCCGGCGGTACCAAAGGAAAGAGATATGCACTTCCGAACGCAGAAGTGATGATTCACCAGCCATCCGGCGGCGCGAGAGGACAGGCAACCGAGATCCAGATCGTAGCGGAGAATATTCTTCGTACCAAGAAGAAATTAAACGAGATTCTGGCAGCCAATACAGGCCAGCCGTATGACGTGATCGTGCGTGATACAGAGCGTGATAATTACATGACAGCAGAGCAGGCGAAAGAGTATGGTCTGATTGATTGTGTCATTACCAACCACTAATTAGATTTCTGGATGGAATAATAGAAAGGAACAAGGTGGAAGTATGCCAGGCAGAACAGACGACAAAATACGCTGCTCATTTTGCGGCAAGACACAGGATCAGGTTAGAAAACTGATCGCTGGCACAGATAATGTATATATCTGCGATGACTGTATCGAACTCTGCTCGGAGATTCTGGAAGAGGAATTTGCCGATCAGGAAAAAGGACCGGATTTCAGCGGAATCAACCTGCTGAAGCCGAAGGAAATCAAAGAATTTCTCGATGAGTATGTTATCGGACAGGACGACGCCAAGAAGGTACTCTCCGTAGCGGTTTATAACCATTACAAGAGAGTTATGTCCAAGTCCACGCAGGATGTAGAGCTTCAGAAGAGCAACATCCTGATGCTCGGACCGACCGGTTCCGGTAAGACATACCTGGCGCAGACGCTGGCGAAGATCTTAAATGTACCGTTTGCCATCGCGGATGCGACCACTCTGACCGAGGCTGGATATGTCGGCGAGGATGTAGAGAACATTCTCTTGAAGATCATCCAGGCGGCTGATTACGACGTCAGCAAGGCAGAGTACGGCATCATTTATATTGATGAGATTGATAAAATTACGAAGAAGTCTGAAAATGTATCTATCACCCGCGATGTATCGGGCGAGGGTGTACAGCAGGCGCTTTTAAAGATTCTGGAAGGAACCATTGCCAGTGTTCCGCCGCAGGGCGGCAGAAAGCATCCGCAGCAGGAACTGATTCAGATCGATACGACCAACATCTTGTTCATCTGCGGCGGTGCATTTGACGGTCTGGAGAAGATCATCGACAGCCGTTTAGGTGCCGGTTCCATCGGATTTAACTCCGATATTGTGGATCGCAAGCATCAGGATATCGATGAGCTTCTGAAACAGGTAATGCCGCAGGATCTGACGAAGTTTGGTCTGATTCCGGAGTTTATCGGTCGTGTGCCAATCACGGTATCGCTCCAGACGCTCAATGAGGAGGCGCTGGTCCGCATTTTAAGAGAGCCGAAGAATGCCCTGATCAAGCAGTATCAGGCGCTTCTCGATCTGGACGGCGTGAAGCTGGAGTTCACGGATGATGCGCTGATGGCGATCGCCCACATGGCAGTCGAGAGAAAGACGGGAGCCAGAGGACTTCGTTCTATCATGGAGTCCCTGATGATGGATACCATGTATGAGATTCCGTCCGATTCCACGATCGGCATCTGCACGATTACCAAAGACGTAGTCGAGGGAAAGAGTGCGCCGGAGCTGGTATATCGCGACAATACGGTGCCCCGCAAGTCTTTTACAGGACGTTCTAAGAAAGACAGAACCGGCGAGATTGCGTAAATGTAAAGGAAAATAAATGCAGCAGCTTGAGAATGGCGGCTGTTAATGGGGTCTGTGAGATGGCGAACTGCCATAGGCAGACCCCTGTTTTTCTATTCACAGGAAATAACGATACATTTGATTAAGAAAGATAAAGGTGTTATGGAAGATAAGAAACTGACAATGCCGATGATCGCGCTGCGCGGACTGACCGTGCTGCCGCAGATGACGGTAAATTTCGATATCATCCGGGATAAATCCATCGCGGCGGTGGAGCAGGCGATGGTGGGCGATCAGCGAGTATTTCTGGCGACGCAGAAGCAGCCGGATGAGGTGATCCCGGATATTGATGGGATTTTTCAGGTAGGAACGATTGGCTACGTGAAACAGCTTGTCAAGATGCCGGGCGGCATGGTGCGCGTCACGGTGGAAGGGCAGGAGAGAGCCGAGCTTCTGGAGATGGAGAAGGGCGAGGCATGCTGCACTGCGATCGTGGAGATTCTGGATCCGGTCGAGGACGATCTGGACACGATTCAGAAAGAGGCGATGCTCCGGATTCTGAAAGAAAAGCTGGAAGAATACGGAAAATTAAATGTGGCAGCGGGACGTGAAGTATTAAGTCCGTTGATTGCACAGCCAGATCTGACCGAATTAATGAACCAGATATCAGCTCAGTTCCCGTGGAACTATGAAGCGCGCCAGTCGGTGCTGGAATGCCGGACGCTGACGGAGATGTATGAGACAGAGCTGCAGCTTCTGCTGACGGAATTAGAGGTTTACCGCGTGAAACGCGAGTTTCAGACGAAGGTAAAGGCGGCGCTGGATAAAAATCAGCGTGATTATATTCTGCGGGAACAGCTGCGTGTGATCCGGGAGGAGCTGGGAGAGGAAAATCCGGTCTCTGATGCGGATGAGATGAAGGAACAGTTGAAGAAGATCAAAGCCAGTGTGGAAGTAAAGGAGCGGATCCGCAAGGAGATCAACCGTTTCCAGAATATGCCGGCTGGCAGCCAGGATGCGAATGTGATCCGGACATATCTGGAAACGGTGCTGGAACTGCCGTGGAACAAAATGACGAAGGATAACGCGAGCCTGAAGCATGCGGAAGAGATTCTGGAAGCCGACCATTATGGTCTGGAAAAGGTCAAAGAACGCGTGCTGGAATACCTGGCAGTCCGCATCCTGACGAAGAAGGGCACCAGCCCGATCCTTTGCCTGGTGGGACCGCCTGGAACCGGTAAAACTTCGATCGCCCGCTCGATTGCGAAGGCGATGGGACGCAAATATGTCCGCATCAGTCTGGGCGGCGTGCGCGACGAGGCGGAGATCCGCGGTCACAGAAAGACCTACGTCGGCGCGATGCCGGGACGCATCGTGGAAGGGCTCAAGCAGGCAGGGGTTGCCAATCCGCTGATGCTGCTGGATGAGATCGACAAAGTCAGCAGCGATTATAAGGGAGATACATCCTCGGCGCTCTTAGAGGTGCTGGACAGCGAGCAGAATGTGAAATTCCGCGACCATTATGTGGAGATCCCGATCGACCTGTCGGAGGTATTATTTATCGCGACGGCGAATACAACGCAGACGATCCCTGGACCGCTGCTGGACCGTATGGAGCTGATTGAAGTCAATAGTTACACGGAAAATGAAAAATATCACATTGCAAAAGACTATCTGATTCCGAAACAGCTGGAGAAGAATGGACTTTCGAAGGAACAGTTAAATATCACGGGTTCGGCGCTGGAGAAAATGATTCACAGCTACACCAGGGAAGCCGGAGTCAGGAATCTGGAGCGCCGGGTTGGCGATATCTGCCGCAAGGCAGCCAGAGAGGTGCTGGAGAAGAAGAAAACGTCGATCCGCGTGACAGAGCGGAATCTGGATCATTATCTGGGACGCGAGAAAGTCTTCTTCGATGCAGCCGGAAATGAGGCACAGGTCGGTATCGTGCGCGGTCTGGCGTGGACGAGCGTCGGCGGCGATACACTGCAGATCGAGGTCAATGTCATGCCGGGCAAAGGCGTGCTGCAGATGACGGGTCAGATGGGCGATGTCATGAAGGAGTCGGCGCAGATTGCACTGACCTATGTGCGTTCGGTTGCATCTGATTACGGCGTGAAGGAGAACTATTTCGAGAAACACGATATTCACCTGCATATCCCGGAGGGCGCGGTGCCGAAGGATGGTCCGTCGGCCGGAATCACGATGGCAACGGCGATGCTGTCGGCGGTGACAGGACGGAAGGTACTGCCGCGTGTGGCGATGACCGGCGAGGTAACGCTGCGCGGTCATGTGCTGATGATCGGCGGTCTGAAAGAAAAACTGCTCGCAGCCCGCATGGCGCAGGTGGAAAAGGTACTGGTACCGGCGAAAAATCAGCCGGATGTCGAGGAGCTTTCGAAGGAAATCACGAAAGGAATGGAGATCGTATACATCAAGGAGATGAACGAAGTCATCCGAGAGGCATTTGTACCGGAGAAATAGCGGTTTAGTAGGAGAAAAAATATGATTATAAAAGATGTAAATCTGGAAACCGTCTGCGGTATCACCAGTAAGCTGCCGGCAAATACACAGCCGGAGTTCGCGTTTGCAGGCAAATCAAACGTTGGCAAATCGTCCCTGATCAATGCGCTGATGAACCGCCGATCCTATGCGAGAACATCCGCGCAGCCGGGCAAGACCCAGACGATCAATTTTTACCATATCAACGACGCGTTTTACTACGTCGATCTGCCAGGCTACGGCTACGCGCGCGCGAGCGTTGAGGTCAAGGCAAAGTGGGGCAAGATGATTGAGAATTATCTGCACAAATCGCAGATGCTTCGCTGCGTCTTCCTGCTGATTGACATCCGTCATGAGCCGTCTTCAAACGACAAACTCATGTACGACTGGATCGTTTCCCAGGGCTTCCAGCCGATCCTGATTGCGACCAAGGCTGACAAGATCAAGCGCAGCCAGCTCCAGAAACAGTTGAAGATTCTCAGAACAGGTCTGGGAGTCGGCACCGAAGTGATGATGATTCCGTTCTCCGCCGAGACAAAACAGGGCAGAGAAGAGATCTGGAACTATCTGGAGACGGAGATCTGGAAGGTGGAACATCCGGGGGAATAGATGCCGGTGGGTAACTGTTCATAGGTGGGAATTTTCTGAACTGAAAATTCCGTACGATACAGTTCCGGCAGCAGATTTTGCCGATTTGGAATGCGTAGCATCGGCAAAATCCCGTTGCTGAGCACACATGTGTGAACAGTAACGCCGGTGGAGAGTGCGGACGGCGAGAAATAGAATAGAGTTTTAGAAAAATTCGAAAAATAAACGTATAAACTGCGGTATCTGACCGGATATCAGGCGGCGCCTATCCTTGCGGGCGATGTCAAATATCTGGGCTGGGTGGCGCAGTTTTTTACGTTAGGATTTTTTGAGAGAATAAAATATATATTTCTGGAAAATATAAAAATTGAGGTAACTGTTCAGTAGGTCTGCGCATTTACTGCGCTGACCGTACGAAAACATGGGTCAGCAGGCAAAAATTCCATTGCCGTAGGCAATTTTTAATGAATTTTTGCGCGTGACTGTGAAGGTACTGAACAGTTACGAATTGAGAAAAATAATAAGGCTATCTTGAAGTAAAAAGTGACAGGATGGAATTTAAGCCTTATAGTGGTGCGGGTTGTGATTGAGTTGTGAGATAGAAGGGAGCAGCCATGTTTGAAAATCGGACGGATCTGGCGTTGGAGGAGAGAGAAAGTTTTGAGGGGGATGGGGGCGAAATCGGCGGTGTGGCGCTGCGGGAATGGCGCTGTCATGGCAGTTCGATCCGGATGACGGAAGTCTCGATTTTGAACGAAAAAGGTGCGGAATCAATGGGAAAGCCGATGGGAACCTACCTGACGATGGAAGATCCGGGGCTGTCGGAGACAGAGGACGCATACTGTGAGGCGGCTGCCGGGGAGTTAGGACGGCAGCTGGCGTCCCTGATCCGGAAAAACTGTGCTTCAACCATGGCCGGACTTTCGATTCTGGTAGCGGGACTGGGAAACCGGCAGGTGACGCCGGATTCGCTGGGACCGCGCGTGGTGGATGGGCTTTCGATGAACCGCCATCTGCGGACGGAGCCAGGCAGAAGAAATGGCACATACCTCTATACGGCTGAGAAAGCGGGGCGGACGGTGCATCCGGTTCTCAGCGGTATCCATCCAGGGGTGATGGCACAGACAGGGATGGAGACGGCAGAAATTGTCCGCGGCGTCGTGCGGGAGAGCCGCCCGGATCTGGTGATCGCGGTCGACGCGCTGGCGGCGCGAAACGTCCACCGTCTGGCAAGCACCATTCAGCTGACGGATACAGGAATTCATCCGGGTTCCGGCGTCGGCAACCACCGCCGGGGAATGACGCGGGAAAATCTCGGCGTGCCGGTAATCGCGATCGGCGTTCCGACGGTTGTGGGCGCGGCGGCGATCGTTCACGGGACGGTCAATGCGTTAGTGCGGACACTAACCGCCTCAAAAGAGGGCAGCCGGTACGGTGAATACATCCGGGAACTGGATTCGGACAGCCAATATGAGCTGATCCGGGAACTTCTGGAACCTGAATTTGGAGCGATGTTTGTGACCCCGCAGGACATGGACGAGCGTATCTGCAAGCTGAGCGCAGCAATCGCCGAGGGGATCCGGCGGGCAGTGGAACGGCTGGAGGAAGAAAGATAACACTGAAAAAAATGCCAGATTGAAAAACAGAACTAAACAGGAAACTACACTTTGCTAACCGCATAGGATAGAACAGGAAAGAAGGGAGATGAATGCGGTGCGGTGGTGGCAGAGGGCAGCCGGGCTCCTGATGGTTCTGTTTTTGCTGACAGTCGGCTGGAAGATGCGTGCATTCATCTGGACAGCTGTGCAGAATGCGGTGGTAAGGTCCTGGTACCCGGTCTGGGGGACTAATTTGCGGGATATACCAGATTCGGAGGAGGGGAAAAGGCATAGACTTGCCGGGTGGAAGAAACAGACGCAGGGAGAAGCCGATCCGTCCTATTATAAATATTTGGAAGAACAGGAAGTCCGGCAGGAGTATATGGATTTCCTGGCACAGTTTTCCGGGAGTAGGCTGGTGGATGGAACTTTACTTGGAAAATGGAACGGGCTTGTTCATGAAAGTGGGAGACAGGGCGGCGGAGAGACGGACGAAGAGAGGCTGTATAGTGCTGGAAAGAATGGAGAAAAGACAGAGAGGGCAAATACTGCCGCACTGGTGGACAGCCCGCGTCTGCGGAAAAAGCTGGAAGATTATGATTATCTGATCCAGCATTTTTTTACAATCCACCCGACGGCGTCGATTGACCGGAGCCTGATGAACGCAGAGACATTTTTGTCGATGGATCTGACAATCAGGAAGGACGAGGCGGACGGACCACAGATCTTGATTTATCATACCCATTCGCAGGAAAATTATAGAGATTATGCGGGAAGCGACGGAAAGGGAGCGGTGGTGTCTCTGGGGGAAGAGCTGGCAAAACGGCTGCGGGCGAAAGGATATCAGGTCTGGCACGATACAACTGCCTATGATATGAAGTCGGGGCATCTAGACCGGAGCCGTGCCTATACATATGCCTGCGAGGGTGTCACGAACCTTTTGCAGAAATACCCGTCGATTCAGGTGATTTTAGATGTGCACCGGGACGGTGTCAGCGAGCAGACGCATCTAGTCACGCAGATAGAAGGGAAACCAACGGCACAGATCATGTTTTTCAACGGTACCAGCGAAACGCCGGACGGACCGATCGAGTATCTGGCAAATCCCTGCCGGAAGGAAAATCTGGCGTTCAGTTTTCAGATGAAGTGGAATGCCGATCAGATATATCCTGGGTTTACGCGGACGATTTATTTAAAGGGGCTTCGTTACAATCTGCATCTACGCCCGCGCTCGGCGTTGATCGAAGTCGGAGCACAGACGAATACATATGAAGAGGCGGTCAATGCGATGGATCCGCTGGCGCAGCTTCTGGATCAGGTGCTGACAGGCTAATGGCAAGGCTTTTAGTCAAGGCTTTTTCTATTTCAGGACTTGCGGCGTACATGAAAAAATGGTATATTCATTTAGATCAGGTGTTATTTATTATAAAAGATGATTTTAAATAAAAATAAGATATCGCAGCAAACATGTTGCTGCCAAACAAAGTGATACAGAGAGAGGAATGAACGGATGGCAATTATAGATCAGAGCAAAATCAGAAATTTCTGCATCATTGCACATATCGATCACGGCAAATCAACGCTGGCAGATCGTATTATTGAGATGACGGGACTTTTAACGAGCCGTGAGATGCAGGCGCAGGTGCTTGATAACATGGATCTGGAGCGGGAGAGAGGTATTACCATCAAGTCGCAGGCAGTCCGCACGGTATATAAGGCGAAAGACGGTCAGGAGTACATTTTTAATCTAATCGACACGCCTGGACATGTGGACTTTAACTACGAGGTTTCCCGAAGCCTGGCGGCGTGCGACGGCGCGATTCTGGTTGTGGATGCGGCACAGGGAATCGAGGCGCAAACGCTGGCGAATGTATATCTGGCGCTGGATCATGATCTGGAGGTCATTCCGGTGTTAAATAAGATCGATCTGCCGAGTGCGGATCCGGAGCGCGTGGCAGCGGAGATCGAGGATGTGATCGGTCTGGAGGCGTCAGATGCACCGCGCATTTCTGCGAAGACCGGCTTAAATGTCGAGGCAGTTCTGGAGGAGATCGTGCAGAAGATCCCGGCACCGGCGGGCGATCCGGAGGCATCGTTGCAGGCGCTTATTTTCGACTCCCTGTATGATTCTTACAAGGGCGTTATCGTATTCTGCCGTGTGAAGAACGGTACGATCAAAAAAGGCACACGCATGAAAATGATGGCGACCGGAGCGGCTGCCGAGGTTGTGGAGGTTGGATATTTTGGCGCAGGTCAGTTTATTCCGTGCGAAGAGCTTTCAGCCGGTATGGTTGGCTATGTGACTGCCAGTATTAAAAATGTGCAGGATACCCGCGTGGGCGATACGATCACCGATCTGGACAACCCGTGTGCAGAGCCGCTTCCGGGTTACAAGAAGGTAACGCCGATGGTATACTGCGGTCTTTATCCGGCGGATGGTGCGAAATATCCGGATCTGCGGGACGCGCTGGAAAAATTGCAGCTCAACGATGCAGCGCTCTATTTTGAGCCAGAGACGTCGGTAGCGCTGGGCTTTGGTTTCCGGTGTGGTTTCCTGGGGCTTCTCCATCTGGATATTATCCAGGAACGCCTGGAACGCGAGTACAATCTGGATCTTGTGACAACGGCGCCGGGCGTTGTATACCGGGTGCACAAGACGAACGGCGATATGATTGAGCTGACGAACCCGTCAAACCTGCCGGATCCGTCCGAGATTGCCTATATGGAAGAGCCGATCGTGTCGGCGGAGATCATGGTTACGACCGAGTTTGTCGGTGCGATCATGACGCTGTGCCAGGAGCGCCGCGGCGTTTACCTGGGAATGGAGTATATTGAGGCGAGCCGTGCGCTGCTGAAATATGAACTTCCGTTAAATGAGATTATTTATGATTTCTTCGATGCATTGAAATCGCGCTCCCGCGGTTACGCGTCGTTTGATTATGAGTTAAAGGGCTACGAGGAATCCAAGCTGGTAAAACTGGATATTCTCGTCAACCGCGAGGAAGTGGATGCGCTCTCTTTCATCGTATTCGAAGGTTCGGCATATGAGCGCGGCAGAAAAATGTGCGAGAAGCTCAAGGATGAGATTCCGCGTCATTTATTTGAGATTCCAATCCAGGCGGCGGTCGGTGGAAAGATCATTGCCCGCGAGACGGTCAAGGCAATGCGGAAGGACGTTTTGGCAAAATGCTACGGCGGCGATATTTCCCGAAAGAGAAAACTTCTGGAGAAGCAGAAGGAAGGAAAGAAACGTATGCGTCAGATCGGAAACGTAGAGATTCCGCAGAAGGCATTTATGAGCGTCCTGAAGCTGGACGAGGAATAATGGAATTATATATACACATCCCGTTCTGCGTCCGCAAATGCCGTTACTGTGATTTTCTTTCGTTTGCGTCCGATGCGTGCGTGCGGGAAAAATATGTGGATCGGCTGATCCGGGAGATTGAAAGCATTCCGGAAGAGGATGCAGGGCAGTGCCCTGAAAATGCGGCGCCGCGGCTAAACCTGACAGGGCGGACGGTGGAGACGATCTTTATCGGCGGCGGAACGCCGTCCCTGCTTCCACCATCGGCGGTTGAGCGGATTCTGGCAGCCGTCCGGCAGGTCTTTCGGGTAGAGCCGGATGCGGAGATCACGATGGAGGCGAATCCGGGGACATTGACGCCGTATTCGGCAGCAGGTTACCGGAATGCAGGGGTCAACCGCCTGAGTCTGGGGCTGCAGTCGGCTTCGGAGGAGGAATTGCGGCTTTTAGGGCGGATTCATACGCGGGAGCAGTTTTTACAGAGTTTTCGTGCTGCGCGGGACGCTGGATTTGACAATATCAATGTCGATCTGATGTCGGCGCTTCCGGGACAGTCGGAGGAGAGTTGGCAGGAGACTCTGCGGTTCGTCTGCGACCTTGAACCGGAACATATTTCCGCATACAGCCTGATTGTGGAAGAAGGCACGCCGTTATATGAAGAGTACGGGGAGATGTGCGCGGATCTGGAGAAATACGGCGATTACGCCTCTATGCCAAAGCGTTTACAGACGAAGTATGAAGGCTGCAAATGTCTGCCGGATGAGGAGACAGACCGGAATATGTACCACCACACGAAAACAACGCTGGCGAAGCTGGGCTATGAGCGGTATGAGATTTCCAATTATGCCAGACCGGGCTATGCCTGCCGCCACAACATCGGTTACTGGACCGGTGTGGAGTATCTGGGGCTTGGTCTGGGGGCATCCTCGCTGGTGGGCGGGAAACGCTTTCAGGTGACGGCGGATTTGAACTGTTATCTGGTGTTTACGAAAGAAGAGCTGGCAGCGGGCGCGCAGTATGAGGAAATACACGAACTGAGCCGTCAGGAGCGGATGGAAGAATTTATGTTTCTGGGGCTGCGGCTGACCGGCGGCGTCCGGACAGCAGAGTTTGAACGCCGGTTTGGCGTGGCGATGGAAGCGGTGTACGGCGAGGTGATCGAGCGGCTTTTGAAAGAAGGATTGTTGGAAGCATCGGTCCAGACAGATAGCCATATCCGCCTGACTGAATATGGCTTGGATGTCAGTACCTATGCACTGGCGGAGTTTTTGCAATAAGAATAGAAATGTATGCCCGGAGTGCTTTTTGATTTCTGTTTTGCGACGGCAGGAGGAATTTGGGCGTGCATGAAAATTTTGGAGGATGTAGCATGGATTGCACGATACTGCAGTTTATAATCGTCTGCCCGATGGTATTTCTGGCAGGCTTTGTGGATGCGATCGCAGGGGGAGGCGGATTGATTTCACTTCCGGCGTACCTGATCGCCGGGGTTCCGACCCATATGGCGCTCGGAACCAACAAAATGAGTTCCATGATGGGAACGGCAATCGCGACCGGGCGGTTTGCCAAAAACGGTTACATACAGTTTAAGAAGGTGGTCTGGTTTATCGTGGCGGCGCTGATCGGTTCTTCGATCGGTTCGAACCTGACTCTGTTAGTCAGCGATAAGATTTTACAGTATATGATGATCGTGATTCTTCCGATTGTTGCATTTTATGTTATGCGGAATAAGAAAATGGGCGATGATTCGCTGGCGGGCACCCTGCCGGAGCGGAAATCATTCCTGATTGCGCTGGCATCCGCGCTGATCATCGGTATTTATGATGGTTTTTACGGACCGGGAACTGGAACTTTCCTGCTGCTGGTGCTCACAGGAGCGGCGCGCTATACGATGAAAGAGGCGGCGGGTACGACAAAGGCGATCAATCTTTCGTCTAATGTGGCGGCGTTTGTCACATTTGTGATTCACGGCAAGATCATTTACACGCTGGGACTGGCTGCGGCGATCTGCAGTATTTTAGGAAATTATATCGGTTCCGGCCTGGTATTGGGAAATGGACAGAAGATCGTGCGCCCGCTGATTCTGGTGGTGCTGGCGATCCTGTTTGTGAAGATTTTATTGGGAAATTAGAAAAGAAAATTAGAACGATTAGGCGGATTCAGCCGTTTGATACATTTACAGTGAAAATGATGCAAAAATAGCTGCGTGATGAAATGTGAATGTTTGGATGATAAGTCGTTTCAATAAAGAGAGGTAACGAACATGAAATGGAAGAAATTTACGCTGACGACCACCACAGAGGCGGTGGATCTCATCAGCTACACATTGGATGAACTCGGCATCGAGGGCATTGAGATTGAGGACAATATCCCGCTGACCGAGAAAGAGACGAAGGGAATGTTCATCGACATTCTGCCGGAGCTTCCGCCGGATGAGGGCGTGGCGAAGGTAAGTTTTTATCTCGATGAGGATGATGATATCCCGGCGATGATGGCGAAAGTCAAAGAGGCGCTGGAAGAATTGAAGCCGTTTACCGATCTGGGCGCCTGCACGTTTGCAGAATCCGAGACGGAGGATAAGGACTGGATCAACAACTGGAAACAGTATTTCAAACCGTTTACGGTCGATCACATCCTTATCAAGCCGACCTGGGAGACAGTGCCGGAGGAGCACAAAGACAAGCTGCTGATTCAGATCGATCCGGGTACGGCGTTTGGTACGGGCATGCATGAGACAACGCAGCTTTGCATCCGCCAGCTCGAGAAATACGTGACACCGGATTCAGAGGTGCTTGATGTCGGAACCGGAAGCGGTATCTTAGGTATCACGGCGTTAAAACTGGGCGCAAAACACGTATTTGGAACGGATCTGGATGAAAATGCGATCACAGCCGTTGGCGAGAATCTGGAAGCAAACGGAATTGCACCGGAGCAGTTCAAGGTTGTACAGGGCAACATCATCGACGATAAAACAGTGCAGGACGAGGTAAAATACGAGTATTACGACATTGCGGTTGCCAACATCCTGGCAGACGTTATCATCATGCTGCAGAAAGAGATCCCGGTTCATATTAAGAAAAATGGTATCTTCATTACATCGGGTATCATTGATATGAAGGAAGAGGCAGTCAAGGCGGCATTTGAGGCGAACGATGCCTTTGAGATTGTAGAGATTACCCATCAGGGCGAGTGGGTTTCTGTCACAGCGAGGAAGAAATAATCATGTACCATTTTTTTGTGGAACCGCACCAGATTGGGGCGGAAGAAATCCGGATTGAGGGCGCGGATGTCAACCATATCCGCAATGTTCTGCGGATGAAGCCGGGCGAGGAGATTCTGATCAGCAGCCGTGAGGGCGGTGACTATTTCTGCCGCGTGGAAGAACTGGAACCAGAGTATGTTTCGGCAAAGATTCTGGAAGAATGGGAAAACAAAGAGCTTCCGGCGCGGATTCACCTGTTCCAGGGGCTTCCGAAGGGCGATAAGATGGAACTGATCATCCAGAAGGCGGTGGAGCTGGGGGCATACCGGGTGGTTCCGGTCAGCATGAAGCGTTCGGTTGTCAAGCTGGATGCGAAAAAAGCGGACGCGAAGAGAAAACGCTGGAATGCGGTTTCTGAGAGCGCCGCGAAGCAGTCCAAGCGCAGCCTTATCCCGGAGGTGGCGCCGCTTATGACCTACAAAGAGGCGGTCAAAGAGGCAGCCGGGTACGATATGGTTCTTCTGCCATATGAGTCGGCGGATGGCATTCGGAAAACGAGGGAACTGCTGGCGTCGGTCAAGCCGGGTACGGATATCGCCGTTTTCATCGGTCCGGAGGGCGGTTTTGAGGACGAAGAAGTCGAGCTTGCCAGGGAAAACGGGGCGGAGATCGTAACGCTTGGAAAGAGAATTTTGCGGACGGAGACGGCAGGCTTGTGTATGCTGTCGGCACTGATGCTGCAGTTGGAAGTGTAATTGGAAAATTACAAAGGAGATAGAGATAAAAATGGAAGCCTATTTTGATAATTCAGCGACCACCAAGGTGCTGGACTGCGTAAAGGATGCGGTCGTTGATGCAATGTGCGTCAACTACGGAAACGCGGCGGCGAAGCACAGAAAAGGTGTGGAAGCAGAAAATTTGATTCGCGAGGCAAAGAAGGCGATCGCGGATACACTGAAAGTGCAGGAGAAGGAGATTCTCTTTACTTCCGGCGGAACAGAGTCGAACAATACGGCGCTGATCGGCACGGCGCTGGCAAACCGCAGAGCCGGAAAACACCTTATCACGACCGGTGTGGAACATCCGTCGATCTACAATACGATGTCATTTCTGGAGGAGATGGGCTTTGAGGTGACCTATCTTCCGGTCGATCATCTGGGACATATTTCTCTGGAGGATCTGGAAAAAGCTATCCGCGAGGACACGATCCTGGTGTCTGTGATGTACGTCAATAACGAGGTCGGAGCAGTAGAGCCGATCGAGGCGATCAGCCAGTGCATCAAGAAGAAAAATCCGAAGACATTGTTCCATGTCGATGCGATCCAGGCATATGGAAAATATAAGATCCGTCCGAAAAAACAGGGAATTGACCTGCTTTCCGTCAGCGGACACAAGATCCATGCGCCGAAGGGCGTCGGATTCCTCTATATCCGCGACGGTGTCAAGATCCGCCCGATTTTGTTTGGCGGCGGCCAGCAGAAAGGCATGCGTTCCGGTACGGAAAATGTGCCGGGGTGTGTCGGACTCGGCGTGGCAGCACGCGAGGCGTACAAAGATTTTGATGCACGCATCGAAAAGCTGTATACACTCCGGGAGCACCTGATTGCGGGATTGAAACCGCTCGGCGGCGTCACCATCAACGGCAGTGAGGACCGCACCAACGCGCCGCAGATCGTCAGCGCCAGCTTTGAGGGCGTCCGCAGCGAGGTACTTCTCCATGCGCTGGAGGACAAAGGGGTTTATGTATCGTCCGGTTCCGCCTGCTCGTCCAATCATCCGGGCATCAGCGGTACTTTAAAGGGAATCGGCGTGAAAAAAGAACTTCTCGATTCGACGATCCGGTTCAGTCTGGGTGATCTGAATACCGAGGAAGAAGTAAACTATGCGATCGGCGTTCTGGGAGAACTGCTTCCGGTACTGCGCCGTTACCAGATGAAATAAAATGGCTGTTTAAAGAATGGCTGCTCAGTTTTTTTGCGGGAAAGCAGAAGAATGACAGCCTGTTGTAGAAAGGGAATTCCATGTTTCATACATTTTTGATTAAATATGCGGAGATTGGCCTGAAAGGTAAAAACCGCTATGTATTCGAGGACGCGCTGGTGTCCCACATCCATCACTCGTTAAAACGTCTTGATGGAAAATTTACCGTAACCAAGGAGGCAGGGCGTATCTATGCGACCGCAGCGGAAGAATTTGATTACGATGAGGTCATCGATGCACTGAAAAAGGTATTCGGTATTGCGGCGATCTGTCCGATGGTCCAGTTAGAGGACAACGGCTATGACGACCTGAAAGCGAAGATTGTTGAGTATGTGGACAAAGCATACCCAGATAAACACTTTACGTTCAAGGTAAACACCCGCCGTGCCAACAAACAGTATCCGCATACCTCCGAGGAAGTCAACCGCGATCTCGGTGAGGTCATCCTGGACGCATTCCCGGAGACAAAGGTAGACGTACACAATCCGGATGTTCTTTTAAATGTGGAACTGCGTGCAAAACGTATCAACGTATACTCTCTGGTGATTCCGGGACCGGGCGGTATGCCGGTCGGAACCAATGGACGCGCGATGCTGCTTTTATCCGGCGGTATCGACAGCCCGGTGGCAGGATACATGATCGCAAAACGCGGCGTTACCATCGAGGCAACCTATTTCCATGCGCCGCCATACACCAGCGACCGTGCAAAACAGAAAGTAGTCGATCTGGCAAAGCAGGTAGCAAAATACGCAGGTCCGATCAAATTAAACGTAGTCAATTTCACAGATATCCAGCTCTACATCTACGAGCAGTGCCCGCATGAGGAGCTGACGATTATCATGCGCCGCTACATGATGAAGATCGCGGAAGAGCTGGCGAAGAAAGACGACTGTCTCGGACTCATCACCGGCGAGAGCATCGGTCAGGTAGCATCCCAGACGGTTCATTCCCTGGCGGTTACCAATGCAGTCTGCACACTTCCGGTCTTCCGCCCGCTGATCGGTTTCGACAAACAGGATATCGTCGATATTTCCCTGAAAATCGGTACCTACGAGACATCGATCGAGCCGTATGAAGATTGCTGCACCATCTTCGTAGCCAAACACCCGGTTACCAAGCCGGTCCTGCACCTGATTGAAAAATCCGAGCGCAATCTGGAAGAGAAGATAGATGCGCTGGTAAAAGAGGCGATCGATACGGTTGAGGTTATCCGGTGCTAGTCATATAAAATAGAGGATTTGGAGGAACAACGATAATCCAGAGAAGCCGCTGGAGCCGTTCTTCCAAATCTAAAAAAGAACCGCTGCAAAGCGCGTTGCTTAACAGCGGTTTTTTTCGTTTCAAACAGAACCATCTCGATCGTTCTAATGGTTGCTATACAATGTACGGAGCCAGTGTCGTTAAGATCTCGTCAATCTGGTTCTCAGAATGGATGTTTAAATCAATCGGTTTGGACAGATCCAGACTGAAGATACCCATGATGGATTTAGCATCAATCACATAACGTCCGGAAACAAGGTCAAAATCTACGTCGAACTTCGCTAAGTCGTTGACGAAGGATTTAACTTTATCGATCGAGTTTAAAGAAATACGAACTGTTTTCATGAAAAAAACCTCCTCTATCTACAATAATACTTTTATACTACAAAGTAATCTGACAAAAGTCAAGAGAGGATTCAATTTAAAGGAGATAAAAATGAGAAAAGCGGCATTCCACAATCTGGGCTGCAAAGTGAACTCATATGAGACGGAAGCCATGCAGCAGCTCTTAGAGGATGCAGGATATGAGATTGTGCCGTTCCGGGAAGGAGCGGATGTTTATATTATCAACACGTGTTCCGTGACAAATGTCGCCGACCGGAAATCGCGCCAGATGCTGCACCGGGCAAAGAAAATGAACCCGTCGGCGGCTGTTGTGGCGGTCGGCTGTTATGTGCAGGCAGCAGGCGCGGAGCTAAAAAAAGATGAGGCGGTCGATCTGATCGTCGGCAATAACCAGAAAAAAGATCTGGTACAGATTCTGGATGATTATTTTGCAGATCACGAAAATAGCGGTGAGATTCTGGATATCGGACATTCACAGGAATACGAAGAACTCCATATCCGCCGGATTGCTGACCATACGCGTGCCTTTATCAAGGTACAGGACGGCTGCAACCAGTTTTGCAGCTATTGTATTATACCATATACGAGGGGACGCGTCCGCAGCCGCCGCCCGGAGGACATCGAGCGCGAGGTGCGCGGGATTGCGGAAGCCGGATACAGGGAAATTGTCTTGACAGGTATTCATTTAAGCTCATATGGCGTCGATTTCAAGGATGAGCAGAAAGAAAATCTGCTGACTTTAATCAAACGTCTCGATCAGATTCCGGGCATTGAGCGCCTGCGCCTTGGTTCTCTTGAACCACGTATCGTAACCCGCGAATTTGCCAAAGAGCTGGCGAGTCTGCGGACCATCTGCCCGCACTTCCATCTGTCACTCCAGAGTGGCTGCGACGCGACCTTAAAGCGCATGAACCGCCGCTACAATGCTGCTGAATACCAGGTGTGCTGTGAAATTCTGCGGGAAGAATTTGACAATCCGGCGATCACGACCGATGTCATCGTAGGATTCCCGGGTGAGACCGAAGAAGAATTTGCTGAAACAGAGCGCTTCTTAAAAACGATCCATTTCTACGAGATGCATATATTCAAATATTCCCGCCGCGCAGGCACCCGCGCCGCCGATATGCCGGATCAGGTACCAGAAGGAACCAAATCTGTCCGCAGCGATATCCTGCTGGCACTGGAAAAACAGCAGTCCTTAGAATACCGCGGGCGCTTCCTCGGAACCGAAGAAGAAATCCTTCTCGAAGAACCAATCGAGATTGACGGAACCAAATACATGATGGGACACACCCGCCAGTATGTCAAAGGTGCCGTGCCATACGAAGAAGGATTGAAAAATAAGACGGTGAAGGGAATCTTCACGAAGGCACTGAATGAAGAGGTGCTTTTACTGGAAAATGAATAAAAGACAGGAAACGAAAAAACCAATGATACCCCCAAGATGGGATTCATTGGTTTTTTACATACATATAAAATTAAAAAAAATGACATAAATAGAATATATCGGCTTAACAAATTAATCAGTAAGCAATCAATGAACCCCAACGAGATCCTTAATAACTTCCCCAGCAATAATCAGTCCCACTACGGACGGCACAAAAGAGATACTCCCCGGAATCTGCCGTCTGGCGGTACAGCTGCGTGCGGTTCCCGGCGGGCAGACACAGTGGGAACGGCAGGAGATTGCCATATCATCGCCCGGAGTCAACGGTTTCTCTTTCGAATAAACCACTTTCAGTTTCTTGATTCCGCGTTTTTTTAGCTCACGCCGCATGACCTTCGCGAGCGGGCAGACGGAAGTCTTATAAATGTCAGTTACCTCAAAGGCAGCCGGATCCAGCTTGTTTCCGGCACCCATCGAGCTGATGATCGGCGTGTGGCTTGCCTCTGCCTGTTCTACCAGCATCAGTTTTCCCGTTACGGTGTCGATTGCGTCGATCACGTAGTCATACTGGGAAAAATCAAATTCCTTCGCGGTATCCGGCATGTAGAATGTCTTGTAGGTGTGGACAACCGCATGCGGGTTGATGGATTTGATGCGTTCCTCAGCGACATCGACCTTGTACTTTCCGATGGTGGAGGTGGTTGCGATGATCTGACGGTTGATGTTGGTTAAGCAGACCTTGTCATCGTCGATGAGATCAAGCGTGCCGACGCCGCTGCGCGCGAGGGCCTCCACCGCATAGCCGCCGACTCCGCCGATGCCGAAGATGGCAACGCGTGCTTTTGATAAACGCTCCATGGCATCCCTGCCGAGGAGAAGTTCCGTTCGTGAAAATGAATTTAACATATGATACTCCCTTGTAATATATTCTGTCAGTAGCTTCACAGTCACAACTGTGCTATACTAAATAATAGCAGGCTCTGTTTCTGAACGTTTTTTACCCATCAGTTCGGTATTTTATTGTAAAGGTGCGGTCTGCGTTTGTCAAGAAAGACATGAAGAAACGTAACAAAGTGTGCAAATAATCGTTACTGTTCACGGGTGGGCACTTTTGGAACCGAAAGTGCCGTAAGAAAACGTGGTGGCAGCAGGAATTTGCCGTATTTAAATGCGAAGCCACGGCAAATTCCGTTACTGGGCACGCGTGCGTGAACAGTAACAACGGGCAAAAAAGGGTTGACAGATATTGCATAAAGTGATAATATGCCTACTAAGTCGATAGGAAAAAAGAAAAGGAGTGAAGATCATGAAAGCAGTCAATGGTTTTTGGATGAATACGATGTGTTGCAGCAATGTTTGTACCTGTATGGATCGATGTTGTTGTCGCATTTGTGTACGCGAAAACCAGAAAGCTGGACTTCGGTAAGCGGGGTTTCCGGGGAAAACGGGTTTCGTGAATCTTTTTATTCATAAGGGTTAAGGATATAGAAAGAGCGCATCCGCGTACACAGAAAAACAAGCAGGACAGGCGGCAGAAAAGCTGGATTGGACGGGTGGGAAATGTGTATAGAGGATGGGCTCTTTTCGCATTTTAAACTTCTTTTGGAGCGAGTTTTTCAAATTGGAAATGAGTTCTGGAAAAAAGAAGAATCTATAGAAATCTATAAAAATTAAAAAATATAAAAATCATCACAGATATTAGGAGGAAATCATCATGGCAAACATTTATAAGGGAACACTGGGGCTGGTAGGAAACACACCGTTAGTTGAGGTTGTGAATGTTGAGAAAGCGCTGGGACTGGAAGCAACGGTTCTGGTAAAATTGGAGTATTTAAACCCGGCTGGAAGCGTGAAGGATCGTATTGCAAAAGGCATGATTGAGGATGCAGAGAAGAGAGGTGTCCTGAAAGAGGGTTCTGTCATCATCGAGCCGACTTCCGGCAATACCGGTATCGGTCTGGCGTCCATCGCAGCAGCGAAGGGATATCGCATCATCCTGACGATGCCGGAGACGATGAGCGTGGAGCGCCGCAACATTCTGAAAGCGTACGGTGCAGAGATTGTCCTGACTGAGGGTGCAAAGGGCATGAAGGGCGCGATCGAGAAGGCAGAAGAGCTGGCAAAAGAGACACCGGGCAGCTTCTTAGCCGGTCAGTTTGTCAATCCGGTCAATCCGGCGGTTCACAGAGCAACCACTGGTCCGGAGATCTGGAATGATACCGACGGAAAGGTTGATATCCTGATCGCAGGTGTTGGTACCGGCGGAACTCTGACAGGTACCGGCGAATACTTAAAATCCCAGAACCCGAATGTGAAAGTCGTAGCGCTGGAGCCAGCTTCATCCCCGGTATTAAAGACAGGCAAGGGCGGCGCACACAAGATTCAGGGTATCGGCGCCGGATTTGTGCCGGATGTACTGAACACTAAGATTTATGATGAGATTTTCGAGGCGGAGAATGAGGATGCATTTGCGGCAGCAAAACTTCTGGCACACAAAGAGGGCATCTTAGTCGGTATTTCCTCCGGCGCAGCCCTGCATGGTGCGATTGAGCTGGCAAAACGCCCGGAAAATAAGGGGAAAACCATCGTAGCGATTCTTCCGGACAGCGGTGACCGCTATTATTCCACACCACTCTTTACAGAGGACTAAGAGACTAATTATAAGAGACTAATTATAGAAATAGGACTTCCCAGAATGCAGGGAGAGTGTTATAATTAACAGAAAATGAGTGACTGGTTACGTGCGCGTGAACGGTAACAAAACAGCAGAAAAACACAGGACCCGTTTGTTTGGCAGAGCACTGTCAGCGCGGATCCTGTGCTTTTGTTTCATTTCATGAGAATTGTGGTTACTGCACACGGGTAGGCACATTTTTTACATTTTTTCTTAAAAAGGATTTTGCAGATAACGGATACAGGAGAATATACAATGAAAACGATTACGATTGAGGAGCTGGAAGCGTTAAAGGATGCGGAGAAGACGATCGTGGACATCCGCCCGCAGGACCAGTATATGCGCGGAACATTTCCGGGGGCGGTAAGCCTCCCGGCGTTCCGGCTGGAAGAGCAGTATGAGGAAGAAACAGCCAGGTTAGACAAAATGCATCCAGTGTACGTGATGTGCCATACCGGTGAGAAGAGCCAGGAGTGGGTGCGTCGTCTGACCGGGGACGGATTTGACGCGGTCAATGTGGACGGCGGTTACCGCGCGTGGCTGCGCCTCTCCCTGTCCCGCTTCGTGGGTGAAGAATCCGAGGCGGATCGAGAGGAAAAACGGGCGAGAATTGAGCAGAGTATTATAAAGAAATTCCGCAAGCCGATCTGGCGGGCGTTTACGCGGGCGCTCAACACCTATGATCTGATTCAGGAGGGCGACAAGATCGCAGTCTGCATCTCTGGCGGCAAGGATTCCATGCTGATGGCGAAACTTTTCCAGGAATTGAAAAAACATGGAAAATTCCAGTTTGAAACCGTTTTTCTAGTGATGAATCCGGGCTACAATGCGGATAACTGGAAGATCATCCAGGACAATGCGAAACTTCTCGGCATTCCGCTGACGGTATTTGAGAGCGATATTTTCGACACGGTGGCGACGATCGAGCAGAATCCGTGCTACCTCTGTGCCAGAATGCGCCGCGGTCACCTCTATGCACAGGCGAAAGCGCTGGGCTGCAATAAAATTGCGCTGGGACATCATTTTGATGATGTGATCGAGACGATCCTCATGGGAATGCTGTACAGCGGCAAGATTGAGACGATGATGCCGAAGCTGCACAGCCAGAATTTCGAGGGCATGGAGCTGATCCGCCCGATGTACCTTATCAAGGAAGATGCGGTCAAGGCGTGGCGCGATTACAACGGATTGCAGTTTATACAGTGCGCGTGCCGTTTTACTGAAAATTGCGTGAGCTGCGGAGGCGGACGCGGTTCTAAGCGCGATGAGATGAAGGAATTGATCGCCCATTTCCGCAAGGAGAGCGATGTGATCGAGAAAAATATCTTTAAGAGTGTCCACAATATCAACTTAAAGACTGTGATCGGTTACCACAAGGACGATTGGACATACAATTTCCTGGATGATTATAATGATAAAAAATAACTTGCCGAATGGGGTAAAGTAGAGTAAAATAAAAAAGAGTAATTTACCTGCACGCATGGATCAGCAGAGTGGCAAATCGTGGCGGGTATTTAAAAGGACGTGAAGACAAAATGGGTGATATCAGCAATACACAGTTTTTTAGAGCAGTACAGGAAGAGAAGAAGCTGGAGGCAAGCCAGGTTCTGGAACAGGTATATACAGCGCTGACGGAGAAGGGTTACAACCCGATCAATCAGATTGTAGGATATATTATGTCTGGAGATCCGACCTATATTACCAGCCACAAGAGTGCCAGAAGCCTGATTATGAAGGTGGAGCGTGACGAAATTCTGGAAGAGCTTGTGAAGGTATATATTGAGACGAAGCTTCAGTAAAGAGTGGATGCAGCACGGCAATTAAAAAGCGGAAGAGTAAAAACAGCTGGCGACAACAGTCCAATATCTGACGGGCTGCCAGCTTGTTTTGTTATGGAGAAAATAGAATATGAGAATTATGGGGCTTGATTTTGGATCGAAGACCACGGGAGTGGCAGTCAGCGATCCGTTAGGCATTACAGCACAGGGAATTGAGACGATCACACGGAAGGATGAGAACAAACTTCGCCAGACCTGCGCCCGGATTGAAGAGCTGATCCGGGAATACGAGGTTGGGACGATTGTTTTGGGGTATCCTAAAAATATGAATAATACGCTGGGAGAGCGCGTTGAAAAGACGCTGGCATTTAAAGAGATGCTGGAACGGCGGACGAACCTTCCGGTCGTTATGTGGGACGAGCGCCTGACGACGAATGCGGCGGAGCAGATCCTGATCGAGAGCGGCGTGCGCCGGGAAAACCGGAAGAGCGTGATCGATAAGATTGCGGCGGTATTGATTTTGCAGGGATATTTAGATCTGCAGGCACAGGGAAAAGCGGAAGAATAAGTTATCAGTGATAAAAATCAATGATTGAAAATAAAGAATAGAAGGAGAATCATAGAATGGGAAATATGGATTCAATGTTAGATGAACTGAACAATATGGAAAACAGCATCACACTGAGGGATGAGAACGGCGAGGAAGTGAAGCTGTATGTCCTGGAAGAGACAAAGTTAAATGGCGAGTCCTATCTGCTGGCAAGTGATACGAAGGACGGCGATGGAGAGTGCTATCTGCTGAGAGATACATCAAAGCCGGAGGATGCAGAAGCAGCTTACGAATTTGTGGACGATGACGGAGAACTGGAGTATATGTCCAAGGTGTTTGCGGAGCTGATGAGCGATCTGGGCGTTGATATCGAATAAAAATCTAAAAATTGAATTTTTGGAGGTGCATTGATTGAGAAAGGAAACAAATCATAATAAGGTAAAGATCATACCGCTCGGTGGTCTGGAACAGATCGGTATGAATATGACTGCCTTCGAATATGAAGACAGCATTATTGTAGTAGACTGTGGTATGGCATTCCCGAGCGACGATATGCTGGGAATCGATCTGGTTATCCCGGATGTATCATATTTAAAGAACAACATTGACAAAGTCAAGGGCTTTGTGATCACGCACGGGCATGAGGACCATATCGGCGCGCTGCCGTATGTACTCCGCGATGTTCCGGCACCGGTATACGGCACCAAACTGACGATCGGACTGATTGAGAATAAATTAAAAGAGCATAATATGATGAAGACCGTCCGCCGCAAGGTCGTAAAGCACGGACAGTCCATCAATCTCGGATGTTTTCGGATTGAGTTTATCAAGACGAACCACAGTATCGCAGATGCATCGGCGCTTGCGATCTTCTCCCCGGCTGGCATTATCGTCCACACCGGCGACTTCAAGATCGATTACACACCGGTATTCGGTGAACCGGCGGATCTGCAGCGTTTTGCCGAGCTTGGAAAGAAAGGCGTGCTGGCGCTGATGTGTGACAGTACCAACGCGATCCGTCCGGGATTTACGATGTCGGAGCGCACCGTCGGCAAGACCTTTGATTCGATTTTTGCAGAGCACAAGAACAACCGGATCATCGTTGCGACGTTTGCTTCCAACGTAGACCGTGTCCAGCAGATCATCAATACGGCATACCACTATGGACGTAAGGTAGTGGTCGAGGGCCGAAGCATGGTCAATGTCATCGGCACGGCGAGCGAACTTGGATACATTAATATTCCGGAAAATACACTGATCGACATTGAACATCTGAAAAATTATAAGAAAGAGGATACCGTCCTTATCACGACCGGCAGCCAGGGCGAGTCTCTGGCGGCCCTGTCCCGTATGGCGGCAGACCTGCACAAGAAGGTTTCGATCATGCCGGGTGACGTGGTTATTTTAAGTTCCACCCCGATTCCGGGCAATGAGAAAGCCGTTGCAAGAGTTATCAACGAGCTGTCGATGAAGGGCGCAGAGGTTATCAACCAGGATACCCACGTATCCGGACATGCCTGCCAGGAGGAGATCAAGCTGATGTACTCCTTAGTTCGTCCGAAATTCTCGATTCCGGTACACGGTGAGTACCGCCACCTGATGGCGCAGCGCAACCTGGCAATTTCAATGGGCATTCCGAAGGAAAATGTCATCCTGATGCGCTCAGGTGATGTGATCGAGATCGGGGACGAAGGCTACCGTGTTGCCGACCATGTACAGGCGGGCGGCATCCTGGTCGATGGTCTGGGCATCGGTGATGTCGGAAATATCGTTCTGCGCGACCGCCAGAACCTGGCACAGAATGGTATCATTATTGTGGTACTGACGTTGGAGAAATACAGCAACCAGCTCTTAGCGGGACCGGATATCGTGTCCCGAGGTTTCGTCTATGTGCGTGAGTCCGAGGATCTGATGGAAGAGGCACAGAGAATCGTGGATGAAGCCGTACAAGGCTGTCTTGAGAAGCACGTGAGCGACTGGGGCAAGATCAAGAACATTATCCGCGACAGCCTGAGTGATTTCCTATGGAAGAAGATGAAGAGAAATCCGATGATTCTTCCGATCATCATGGAAGTGTAGAAGACTGCAAAAGCAGCACGGAGGTGGAATATGAGCCGGACATCTGGGGAACCCCATATCGCAGTATCAATTCTGGACAGTGTGTTCCGGATCGTTTTTCTGGTACTGACACTGTTTCTGCTCTATGAGGGCGCAACGAAGGGTTACTGGCTGGGGCATGAGATATTTAACCCGACCGCAGTTGAGGCAGAGCCGGGAAGAATGAGAACGGTTACCATCGAGGAAAGCGAAAGCACCTCCGAGGCAGGCGAAGCGCTGGAACGCGTCGGTTTGATTCAAAGCCGCGTGGTCTTTGTGCTGCAGGCAAAGATTTATGAATACAAGATATATCCGGGAACCTATCAGTTCAGCACCGCCCAGACTTCTCTGGAGATGCTGAAGGAGATGGATGAGGCGGCAGCTTCTGCCGCCAGCCCGGAGGAGGATAAAAGTGATAGTAAATGACAGAATTACCGCCTATATCCAGTCGTTGGACGCGGGCAACGGACCGCTGCTCGACTCGATAGAGGAAGAAGCGCTGGCTGACTGCGTGCCGATCATCCGCAGGGAGACCTCCGCATTTCTGAAAACACTGATTGCTCTCAAGCGCCCGCAGTCGATTCTGGAGGTAGGAACGGCTGTGGGCTATTCGGCTTTACTGATGAGCCGTGTGATGCCGGAAAACTGCCGGATCACGACGATTGAGAAGTACGAAAAAAGAATACCGATTGCCAAGCGCAATTTTGAAAGGGCAGGAAAAGAGCCGTGCATTACTTTACTGGAAGGCGATGCGGAAGAGATACTGGGGACGCTTTCCGGCCCTTATGATTTTATATTTATGGATGCGGCTAAGGGGCAGTATATGCACTGGCTGCCTCAGATTTTGCGTCTGCTGCCGTCCGGCGGCGTTCTTCTGTCGGACAATGTCTTACAGGACGGCGATATCGTGGAATCCCGCTATGCGGTCGAGCGCCGCAACCGGACGATCCACACGCGGATGCGCGATTATTTATATGAACTGACACACATGAAAGAATTTGAGACGTCTGTCATTCCGATCGGGGATGGCGTGGCGTTAAGTGTAAAGCGATAAAAGAAAGGAAAAACATGAGAAAACTGGAACTTTTAATCCCGGCGGGCAGCCTGGACGTCCTCAAGACGGCGGTCCTTTACGGAGCCGATGCGGTCTATCTGGGCGGCGAGGCGTTTGGTCTGCGGGCAAAGGCGAAGAATTTTACGAACGAAGAGATCAAAGAGGGCATTGCGTTCGCCCATGAGCGCGGCGTCAAAGTATATATTACAGCAAATATTTTTGCACATAATGATGATTTAGCCGGTGTGGAAGAATATTTCACAGAACTGAAAGAAATCAAGCCGGATGCGCTGATTATTTCCGATCCGGGTGTTTTTGAGATTGCCAGACGCATTCTCCCGGAGATGGAGATCCATATCAGCACACAGGCAAATAATACAAACTACGGGACGTTCCTTTTCTGGTATAAACAGGGCGCGAAGCGCGTGGTAACGGCGCGGGAGCTGTCCTTGAAGGAGATTCGCGAGATCCGCGAACATATTCCGGAGGATATGGAGATCGAGAGCTTCATCCACGGAGCGATGTGCATTTCCTATTCAGGACGATGTCTTCTCAGCAATTTTCTGACGGGGCGCGACGCGAACCAGGGCGCCTGTACTCATCCGTGCCGCTGGAAATATGCGGTGGCGGAGGAGACAAGACCGGGCGAGTGGATGCCGGTCTATGAAAATGAGCGCGGCAGCTATATTTTCAACTCCCGCGACCTGTGCATGATTGAGCACATTCCGGAGATGGTCGAAGCAGGAATCGACAGCTTCAAGATCGAGGGACGCATGAAGACAGCACTCTATGTGGCAACCGTGGCGAGAACCTACCGAATCGCAATCGACGATTATCTGGAAAGCCCGGAAAAATACCAGTCCAAGATGGAGTGGTATAAGAGTGAGATCCGCAAATGTACCCACCGGGAATACATCACCGGATTTTATTTCCATAAACCGGGTACCGAGTCGCAGGTATACGGAAGCAATACTTATGTAAAACCGTACACCTATCTGGGAACGGTCGGCGCTGTGCGCGGGGATGGCCTGGTTCATCTGGAGCAGAAGAATAAATTCAGCGTGGGAGAGACGATCGAGATCATGAAGCCGGACGGACGTAACCTGCGTGTGGAAGTGAAAGGCATCTTTACTGAGGATGGAACCGCGCAGGAGAGCGCACCGCACCCGAAGCAGCAGCTCTGGGTAGACTTAGGCGGCATGGCAAAGCCGCAGGATATCCTGCGGCGTGAGGACGAAGCGCTGGATTTGTAAAGGTGCGGCTGGAAGGACATCAGGAGGATGACAGATGGTTTGGTTTTTAGGAGGAACGGCGGTCCTGTGCCTGTTATATTATATCATAATCGTTATTTATTCGGGTGTTTCGACTTCATTTGCTCTGATCTGGCCCTGCCTGGCGATCGTTTTGGGACTTCTGGCGGCAGGATGGTGGTTTGGCAGCCAGCATGAGGGCAGAATCCCCGTGTGGATCGGCGTTTCCGTCGGGACAGTATGTGCGGCGGGATTTCTGATTCTGGTGATCACGGAGGTTTTGATCGGCTGGAGCGCCATTACGGCGACGGGACAGCCGGCGGACTATGTGATCGTGCTGGGAGCCCGTGTGCGCGGCACCAAGATCAGCAATTCCCTAAAGCAGCGTCTGGATCGGGCGATCGAGTATTCGGAGGAATATCCGAACACGGTTCTGGTGCTTTCCGGCGGAAAAGGTCCGGGCGAGGAGATCAGCGAGGCGCGGGCGATGTACGAATATTTACAGTACAACGGGATTCCGGAGGATAAGCTGCTGATTGAAGACCAGTCCTCCGACACGGTGCAGAACATCGAGTTCAGCCGGACGGTGATCGACCGGCAGGAATACAACAAGGCGCAGGCGGCGCGGGCACACCTGATGGAGTTTTACCGTGAGCGCCCGGACGGCGATACCATCCGGATCGGGATTCTGACGAGCAATTACCATGTGTTCCGGGCGGAGGCGATCGCGCGCAGACAGGAGATCGAGCCGATCGGCGTGGCAGCTGCGTGCGACCCGGTGCTGGCGGTGCACCTGTGGCTGCGGGAGGCATTTGCCGTACTAAAAGACAAATTTATGGGAAGACTGTAAAAAAAGAAGAAAAAAGGTGCGATTCAACGTTACTGTTCACGTATACGTGAACAGTAACGATTCAACAGATGTCTGTATGCGCTGTGGAATCGTTTTAGAGAAAGGAAAGACAGCATGACAGTAAAAGATTTGAAGAGCTATCAGATCCTGAATGAAAAACACGTAAAAGAGCTGAATTCTGAGGGGATTCTTCTGGAACATAAGAAGACGGGAGCGAGAGTGTTCCTGCTCTCGAATGACGATGAGAACAAGGTATTCTGCATCGGATTCCGTACCCCGCCATCTGACAGCACGGGTGTGCCGCATATCATGGAGCACAGCGTTTTGTGCGGTTCGGCGAAATTTCCAGTCAAGGATCCGTTTGTAGAGCTGGTGAAGGGCTCATTAAATACCTTCTTAAACGCGATGACCTACCCGGATAAGACGGTATACCCGGTTGCAAGCTGCAACGACAAGGATTTCCAGAACCTGATGGACGTCTATATGGACGCGGTTCTGCATCCGAATATCTATAAAGAAGAGAAGATTTTCCGCCAGGAGGGCTGGCATTACGAGATGGAGTCGGCGGACAGCCCGATCACGGTAAACGGTGTCGTTTACAATGAGATGAAGGGTGCATTTTCCTCCCCGGAGGGCGTGCTTGACCGCTACACGCAGAACACGCTTTACCCGGATACCTGCTATACGCATGAGTCCGGCGGTGCCCCGGAGGTTATCCCGGAGCTGACCTATGAGGATTTCCTGAATTTCCACCGCAAATTCTACCATCCGTCCAACAGCTTTATCTATCTGTACGGAAATATGGATATGGCAGAGAAGCTGGACTGGCTGGATCGTGAGTATTTAAGCCACTATGACCGTCAGCCGGTGGATTCTGAAATTCACTACCAGAAGCCGTTTGACGCGCCGAAAGACCGTGAGATCTTCTATCCGATCACTGAGGATGAGCCGGAGGATCACGCAACCTACCTGTCGGTTAATACGGTGGTGGGCGACGATCTCGACCCGATTCTCTACATGGCATTTCAGATCCTGGAGTATGTGCTTTTGGATGCGCCGGGCGCCGTTTTAAAGAAAGAACTCATCAGCGCTGGGATTGGCCAGGATATCCTGGGAAGCTATGAAAATGGTATTTTACAGCCATATTTTTCTGTCATTGCGAAAAATGCGGATAGCAGCCAGAAAGAGGCATTTTTAAAGACTGTCAAGGGAACGCTTAAGAAGCTGGCAGATGATGGCATCAACCAGAAGAGCCTGCTGGCGGGCATCAACTACTATGAATTCCGCAGCCGCGAGGCAGATTTCGGCAACGCGCCGAAGGGATTGATGTACGGCTTGCAGTGCTTAGATAGCTGGCTGTACGGCGGCGATCCGCTGATGCACCTGGAATATGAGGAGACATTTGCATTCCTCAAAAAAGCAGCAAAGGAAGGATATTTTGAAGAACTGATCCGCAAATATCTCTTAGATAACCCGTTTGAGGCGGTGATCACGGTCAGCCCGAAGCGGGGACTGACGGCGATCGAGGATGAGAAGCTGCGTGAAAAGCTGGAAGCATATAAGAAGAGCCTGGGCGCGGAGGAGATTCAGGCGATCGTGGATGGCACGAAAGAGCTGAAAGAGTATCAGGACACCCCGTCCCCGAAGGAAGATTTAGAGAAGATTCCGCTGTTGAAACGCTCAGATATCCGCAAAGAGGCGGAGAAATTTATCCTGACCGAGCGCGAGATTGGCGGAACCAAGGTGCTGGCACATGAGCTCTTTACCTCAGGCATCGGTTATCTGCGCGTGATGTTCCGTACCGACCGTGTACCGTCCAGGGATCTGCCGTATGTGGGACTTTTGAAAGCAGTGCTTGGATTTGTCGATACGACGAAACACACATACAGCGATTTGTCGGATGAGATCAACTTAAATACCGGCGGTATCACGCTCAGCGTCAGCTCCTATGCGGACAGCCGGAAACAGGGCGCGTTTACCGGTATTTTTACTGCGAGTGCCCGGGTGCTGTGCGAGAAGCTGGACTTCGGATTTTCAGCGATCGCGGAGATTCTGCTTGATTCAATCCTTGATGATGAGAAACGTCTCGGCGAGATTGTGGCGGAGACGAAGTCGAAGAGCCAGATGCGTTTAAATCAGGCGGCACATTCAGCGGCAGTGATGAGAGCCAGCTCCTATTTTTCAGCAGAATCGGCATTTGACGACTGCACGGGCGGAATCGGCTTCTACCAGTTCCTTGAAGAGACGGCAAAGCACTTTGAGGAGAAAAAGGGCGAGGTGATCGCGAAATTAAAAGAGACGGCGGCACGTCTGTTTACAAAAGAAAATATGCTGATAAGCTACACGGCAGCAGCCGACGATCAGGCAGGGCTTGAAGCAGCGATTCCGCTTTTAAAAGAACGTCTTCCACAGGGCGACGGAACCGTTTATCCGTTTGAGTGGAAAAAAGAGAACTTAAACGAGGGCTTCATGACCTCCTCCCAGGTCAATTATCTGGCGCGCTGCGGCAATTTCGTGGAGAAAGGGCTGGCATACAAGGGCACGCTGCGGACGCTGAAAGTCATTCTCGGATATGATTATCTGTGGATCAATGTCCGTGTCAAGGGCGGCGCTTACGGCGTCATGAATGGAGCCGGACGATTTGGCGACAGCTATTTCGTTTCCTACCGCGATCCGAACCTGCGCGAGACGAATGAGGTTTACGAGGGCATCGTGCCGTATCTGGAGCAGTTTGAGGCAGACGAGCGTGATATGACGAAATTCGTGATTGGAACCATCAGCGACCTTGATGCGCCGCTTCTGCCGCCGTACAAAGGCATTCGCGCCGACGCGGCCTGGTTTACCGGCGTGACGGATGCGATGATCCAGAAAGAGAGAGACGAGATCCTGGCAGTTACCCCGGAGGATATCCGGGAGCTGGCACCGATTATCAGGGCAGTGTTCAGTGAGCAGAGCATCTGTGCGATTGGAAATGCAGAAAAAGTCAAGGCAAATCAGGATCTGTTTAAGACGGTGAAGAATCTGTTTAACTAAACAAAATGCAAGTGAAAGGAAACAAGATGGCAAATACAGATACAAAAGAGTTTAAATCTGGCTTTGTGACCCTGATCGGGCGTCCGAATGTCGGCAAATCTACGCTGATGAACCACCTGATCGGACAGAAGATCGCGATCACATCTGAGAAGCCGCAGACGACCCGGAACCGTATCCAGACGGTTTACACAGACGAGCGCGGACAGATCATTTTTCTGGACACACCGGGTATCCACAAGGCGAAAAACAAGCTGGGCGAGTACATGGTCAATGTCGCAGAGAATACGTTAAAAGAGGTTGACGTGATTCTCTGGCTGGTAGAGCCGACCACCTTCATCGGGGCAGGCGAGCGCCACATTGCAGAGCAGCTTTCGAAGATCAAGACGCCGGTCATTCTGGTTATTAATAAAATTGATACGGTCAAATCGAAGGAAGAGATCCTGACCTTTATCGCGGCATATAAGGATATTTTGAATTTTGCGGAGATTATCCCGGTTTCGGCTCTCAAAGAGATGAATATCGAGGATGTCAAGAGCAGTATTTTTAAATATCTCCCGGCAGGTCCGCAGTTTTACGATGAGGATACCGTCACCGACCAGCCGATGCGCCAGATCGCAGCGGAGCTGATCCGCGAGAAAGCGCTTCGGATGCTGGACGACGAGATCCCGCACGGCATTGCAGTTGTCATCGACCAGATGAAAGAGCGCCCAAACGGCATCATCGACGTGGATGCAACGATCGTGTGCGAGCGCGATTCCCACAAGGGCATCATCATCGGAAAAGGCGGATCGATGTTAAAACGTATCGGAACCGCTGCCCGGATGGAAATTGAAAATCTGATGGACACGAAGGTCAACCTGAAACTCTGGGTTAAAGTGCGCCGGGAGTGGAGAGACAGCGATATGTATATGAAGAATTACGGATATAACCCGAAAGAAATTTAAGTGAGGGAAGGAAGGGCTGCATGCGAGATTTGATACAGACAACCGGAATGGTGCTTTATGCAGCCCCGGTCGGTGAATTTGATAAACGTCTGATTCTCCTGACGGGAGACCGCGGAAAAATCACGGCATTTGCCCGCGGGGCGAAGCGCACTGGAAGTTTGCTGCGTGCGGCAAGCCGGCCTTTCGCATTTGGAACCTTCACACTTTCTGAGACGCGGGATGCCTACAATCTCTATGGCGCGGAGATCGAAAACTATTTCGAAGGACTTGAACAGGACGTTGAGTGCGCCTGCTACGCCTCCTATTTTGCTGAATTCGCCGAATACTTCGGAAGAGAAGGTCTGGAGGCAAGAGAAATGCTGCGATTACTCTACCAGTCCTTCCGCGCCCTCCTAAAACCTGCACTCCCCAACAAACTTGTACAGCGCATCTTCGAATTAAAAATCATGGTCATCAACGGCGAATACACCGAAGATCCACCCCTGCGTGCCGGAGACTCCGCACGCTACGCCTGGCAGTACGTCATCTACGCGCCGATCGAGAAGTTGTATACATTTCTTCTGAAAGAAGATGCATTTGCACAATTTGCGGCGAATGTGGAGCGGAATAAGAGGGCGTATGTAGATAAAAGTTTTCACTCATTGGAGATATTGCAGACGATTACATAACAAACAACTATCCAGGGAGGAACCATTTATATGCCAGAACCCAAATTCCACCAGAAAATCGCCTGGTTCAATTTCATCTGCTGTCTCATGGTCATCTGGACGCATTCCGGCAACGCGGATCTGTTTTTCCCGGAACTGGGGCAGGACGCACCGTGGTGGCATTTCCAGTACCCGGTCATGCAGGAAATTCTGCGGGTGGACATCCCATGCTTTATCATGTTGTCTGCCTACCTGTTCTACCGGAACTTCACGATGAAGCGGCTGGGAGAAAAATTAAATAAACGTCTGCATTCGCTTCTGGTTCCGTACCTGCTCTGGAATACTATCTATTACGTGGCGTATGTGGCGGCGAGCCGGATTCCGGGACTGCAGACGATCGCTAACCGGACGGATCTGGTGATCACGCCGTCGGGCGCATGGCAGGCGATCACCAAGTACACCTTCAATCCGGTGTTCTGGTTCATGTATCAGATCATTCTGCTGGTGCTGCTGGCACCGGTGCTGTATCTGTTTCTGAAAAATATCTGGACCGGAGCGGCATTTCTGCTGGTGCTGCTTGTGGCACTTTTCAAGGGGGTGGCGCTGCCGGAGCTGAATCTGGACGCCCTGATTTATTATTCCTTTGCCGCCTATGCGGCGCTGCACGGGAGAAAATGGGCGGAGGCGGTATGGTCGTGGAAGCGGGCGGCACTGGGGGTGTGCCTGCTGGCAGTGGGAATCGTGCTCAGCAGGAGCTATTATACCCACTATTTTGTGCCGGGAATCGTTCTCTACCAGCTTCTGGCAGTCATCGGTATCTGGATGATGGTAAACGAGCGCTGGCTGGGAGAAGTCAGACCGTTTATGACCTGCACCTTTTTTATCTATGCGACGCACTTTGTGGTGGTCCGTTTCCTCAATAAGGCGGCGGCGCTGCTATTTCCGGGCAGCCAGCTGGTTTCGATGTTTATGTATGTGTGCATGCCGCTGCTTGCAGTGACACTCTGTTATCAGGCGGCGCGCGTGTTGCGGAGGTACCGTCCGGACATCTGGAAGACCCTGAATGGGGGACGTTGACAAAAAGCAGGATTTACGGTTGAAAGGCAGGTATCTCTGGAAACGGAAGTGCGAGTATGCGTTTTTTCAGGTCCAAGTCTTGAAAATACATAGAAAAGCAGGTATACTATAAAAACTTGGTTGTAGGAGCATTTTTGCGCTTGGGAGGAAGAGCAATGAAAAAAAGAGGATTTCTTCTGGCAGCGTGTACCGTGGGTGTGATGCTGTCCGGCTGTGGCTCACGGGAAACCGCCTTTTCCCCTTCGGAGAGCTGCGTATATGTGGCAAAAGACGGGGCGCTGTCGAGTGCTCTGGTGGAGCAGACCGGCGGTATTTCGGTCGATGAGAATGAATTAAAGCAGTATTTAGAGACGGCAGTGATTCATTTTAATGAAGAAAAAGGCGCCGGGGCGCTGGCACAGAACCAGAAAAATGCCGAGAGACTGCCGGCAGCATTGAAAAGTGTGAAGGCGGGAAAAGACACGGTGACTGCGATCTTTGATTATGCTTCCTTTGAAGATCTGAAAGCATTCGGAGAGACGAATGACAATGAGGACACCAGCAACTCCCTGACGGCGCTGGAGGCAAAGCCGCTTTCGGAGGCGATTGCCGATGGATGGTTTTCCGAGGGTGAGCTGGTAAAAGCGGATGGAAGCGAAGCCGGAACGGATACGGTTCAGAATGAAAAGAGCGGCATGGCAGTCCGGAGCGAGGGCGGTGCGACGCTGATGGTCGGCGGAAAAGTGCTTTACCGCAGTTCGAATACCGAGTTAAAAGACGATTCAACCGTCAGTCTGCCGGAAACAGGCACGGCTTATGTGATTTTTAAAAGATAAAAAACAGAATGATTGTTAAATTCGTCCATCTGCCAGATATCGAAAGAAGAGGCGGGGACGGGTACAATGATAAATGAATCAGGAGGACAAGACAAATGGAAAAGACGATGGACAAAATCGTGGCGCTCGCAAAATCAAGAGGATTTGTATATCCGGGTTCTGAGATTTACGGCGGCCTTGCCAATACATGGGACTACGGCAATCTGGGCGTAGAACTGAAAAACAATGTAAAACGTGCATGGTGGCAGAAATTTATTCAGGAAAGCCCGTACAACGTAGGTGTAGACTGTGCGATCCTTATGAACTCCCAGACATGGGTGGCATCCGGACATCTGGGCGGCTTCTCTGACCCGCTGATGGACTGCAAGAGCTGTAAAGAGCGTTTCCGTGCAGATAAGCTCATCGAGGACTATATGGCAGAGCACAACATCGAGATCGAGGGTTCTGTAGACGGCTGGTCCCAGGAGCAGATGAAACAGTACATCGATGACAACAACATCTGCTGTCCGAGCTGCGGCAAGCATGATTTCACCGACATTCGTCAGTTTAACCTGATGTTCAAGACCTTCCAGGGCGTTACCGAGGATGCCAAAAATACTGTATACCTGCGTCCGGAGACTGCACAGGGTATCTTTGTAAACTTCAAAAACGTACAGAGAACCTCCCGCAAGAAGATCCCGTTTGGTATCGGTCAGATCGGTAAATCGTTCCGTAACGAGATCACACCGGGTAACTTTACTTTCCGTACCAGAGAGTTCGAGCAGATGGAGCTTGAGTTCTTCTGTGAACCGGGAACCGACCTTGAGTGGTTTGCATACTGGAAACAGCACTGCATCGACTGGCTGCAGACACTTGGCATCAAGCCGGACGAGATGCGCGCGCGTGACCATTCTCCGGAAGAACTGTGCTTCTACAGCAAGGCGACGACCGATCTGGAATTTCTGTTCCCGTTCGGATGGGGCGAGCTGTGGGGTATCGCAGACCGTACCGATTACGATCTGACCCAGCATCAGAACACATCCGGTCAGGATATGACCTACTTTGACGATGAGAAGAAGGAGAAATACATCCCGTACGTTATCGAGCCGTCCCTGGGTGCTGACCGTGTAACGCTGGCATTCCTGTGTGCAGCTTACGATGAGGAAGAGATCGGCGAGGGCGATGTGAGAACCGTTCTTCACTTCCATCCGGCGATTGCACCGGTTAAGATCGGTGTGCTTCCGCTGTCCAAGAAGCTCAACGAGGGCGCTGAGAAGATCTATGCAGAGCTTTCCAAGTATTACAACTGCGAGTTCGACGACAGAGGAAACATTGGTAAGCGTTACCGCCGTCAGGATGAGATCGGTACTCCGTTCTGCATCACTTACGACTTCGAGTCGGAGACCGACCAGGCTGTTACCATCCGTGACCGTGATACCATGGAGCAGGTACGTGTGCCGATCGCTGAGTTAAAGAACTACTTTGAGGATAAGTTCCGTTTCTAATTATTTAAACAGACGTAACTGTGAAGGTACTGAACAGTTACAAATAGACAAAAGAGCAGAAACCATATTCCGGGAAACAGGATGTGGTTTCTGCTTTTTGTGTTAGAGAGGACTTGTGACATTTTTTGACATTTTGCAAAAAAAGAAATTTATTTTACGGCAGGAGAGGATGATATCCGGCAGGCTGTGAAATTGATTCCTCAGTTTGTGCCACAAATAGGGACGAAAGAACAGAAAAAAACAGGAGGAGTAGGAGCTGTTCTGGATAGTCATCTCATTTAATATTCGCGAAAATTACAAAAAAATATATATTGATCGAAAAAAAGTTGGAAAGAATTCAAAAAAACTCTTTACTAGACCGCAGTTTATGTTATAATATTCACGATGGCTTTTATCTTTCACATAAATACAAATATGTGAATGTAAAACATAAACGAGTATAGGAGGAAAATACTTATGGCAAAATGGGTTTATATGTTTAGCGAGGGCGACATGACCATGCGTAACCTGCTGGGAGGAAAGGGAGCGAACCTGGCGGAGATGACAAGCATCGGTCTGCCGGTTCCACAGGGATTTACAATCACAACTGAGGCTTGTACTCAGTATTACGAAGATGGTCGCAAGATTAACGACGAGATCATGGCACAGACCATGGAAGGCGTTAAGAAGATGGAAGAGCTCAATGGAAAGAAATTTGGCGATCTGAAGAACCCACTGTTAGTATCGGTTCGTTCCGGTGCGAGAGCATCCATGCCAGGTATGATGGATACCATCTTAAACCTTGGTTTAAATGACGAGGTAGTTGCAGCGATGATCGCAGGCAACCCGGACCCGAAATTTGAGCGATTTGTATATGACTCCTACAGACGTTTCATCCAGATGTTCTCAGATGTCGTTATGGAGGTTGGTAAGAAATACTTCGAGCAGCTCATCGACAAGATGAAAGCAGAAAAAGGCGTTCACTACGACATAGAGCTGACCGCAGCTGACTTAAAGACTCTGGCAGAGCAGTTTAAGGCTGAGTATAAGAAACAGTTAGGTGAGGACTTCCCGTCTGATCCGGTTGTTCAGTTAAAATTAGCGATCGAAGCTGTATTCCGTTCCTGGGACAACCCGCGTGCGAACGTATACAGAAGAGATAATGATATTCCGTATTCCTGGGGTACTGCAGTAAACGTAATGCCGATGGTATTCGGTAACTTAAACGATGAGTCTGGTACAGGTGTTGCATTTACCCGTGACCCGGCAACCGGCGAGAAGAAGCTGATGGGCGAGTTCTTAAAGAACGCACAGGGCGAGGACGTTGTTGCTGGTGTTCGTACTCCGATGCCGATCGCGCAGATGGAGCAGGAGTTCCCGGAGGCATATGCAGATTTCATCAAGGTTTGTGATGTGCTTGAGAACCACTACCATGATATGCAGGATATGGAGTTCACCGTAGAGAACAAGAAACTCTACATGTTACAGTGCCGTAACGGTAAGAGAACTGCTCAGGCTGCGCTGCAGATCGCTTGCGACCTGGTAGATGAAGGTCATAAGACAGAGGAAGAAGCAGTCGCTATGATCGACCCGCGTAACCTCGATACACTGCTGCATCCGCAGTTTGACGCTGCTGCATTAAAGGCAGCTACTCCGCTTGGAAAAGGCTTAGGTGCTTCTCCGGGTGCTGCTTGCGGTAAAGTTGTATTCACCGCAGAAGATGCTGAGAAATGGGCTGAGAAGGGCGAGAAAGTTATCTTAGTTCGTCTTGAGACTTCTCCGGAAGATATCACCGGTATGAAGGTTGCTCAGGGTATCTTAACCGTTCGTGGTGGTATGACCTCTCACGCAGCTGTAGTTGCTCGTGGTATGGGTACCTGCTGTGTATCCGGATGCGGCGACATCGCTATGGATGAAGAGAATAAGAAATTCACTTTAGCTGGTAAAGTATTCAACGAGGGAGACTTCATCTCCATCGATGGTACAACCGGTAATATTTACGAAGGTGAGATCAAGACCGTAGATGCTACTATCGCTGGTACATTCGGCCGCGTTATGGCATGGGCTGACAAGTTCAGAAGACTGAAAGTTCGTACAAACGCAGATACACCGGCAGATGCTAAGAAGGCTAGAGAGCTTGGCGCTGAGGGTATCGGTCTTTGCCGTACCGAGCATATGTTCTTCGAGGAAGACAGAATCGCTGCTTTCCGTGAGATGATCTGTGCTGACACTGTAGAAGAGAGAGAAGCAGCTCTGGATAAGATCCTTCCGTATCAGCAGGGCGACTTCGAAGGTCTGTTCGAGGCTCTGGAGGGCAACCCGGTAACTATCCGTTTCCTGGATCCGCCGCTGCATGAGTTCGTTCCGACTGAGGAAGATGACATCAAGAAACTGGCTGACGCTCAGGGCAAATCTGTAGAGTTCATCAAGAACCTGATTGCTTCCCTGCATGAGTTTAACCCGATGATGGGTCACCGTGGACTTCGTCTGGCAGTTACCTATCCGGAGATCGCTGTTATGCAGACCAAGGCAGTTATCCGTGCAGCTATCAACGTACAGAAAGCTCACGCTGACTGGTCCGTAAAACCGGAGATCATGATTCCGCTCGCTTGCGATGCGAAAGAGTTAAAATATGTAAAAGATATCGTTGTGAAGACCGCTGACGAGGAGATCGCAGCAGCAGGCGTTGATCTGAAGTACGAAGTAGGTACCATGATCGAGATCCCGCGTGCAGCTCTGACCGCTGACGACATCGCAAAAGAGGCTGAATTCTTCTGCTTCGGTACAAACGACTTAACTCAGATGACCTACGGCTTCTCCCGTGATGATGCAGGCAAGTTCCTGAATGCTTACTATGACAAGAAGATCTTCGAGAGCGATCCATTTGCAAAACTGGATCAGACTGGCGTAGGTAAGCTCATGGAGATGGCGATCAAGTTAGGTAAAGCAGAGCGCCCGACCCTTCATGTAGGTATCTGCGGCGAGCACGGCGGCGACCCGTCTTCCGTAGAGTTCTGCCACAAGATTGGTCTTGACTATGTATCCTGCTCACCGTTCCGTGTGCCGATCGCTCGTCTGGCTGCTGCTCAGGCTGCAATCGCTGAGAAATAATCATTTAAGGAAAACCTTGAATAAAATAAATGAGTAGATAAGGACTCCCTTACGAAAGTAAGGGGGTCCTTTTGTATAAATAATCTGTGGCTGTTTATGAAAAAATGGAGTTACTGTTCACGCATGTGTGAACAGTAACAAAATGGATGATGGCAACTTTTTGTGGACATGGTATATTTTGAATGCTATAATAAAAAGTGTAAGAATATAAGGTAAGAGTTAAGAGGGCATTATGGATAAAGTTCCTGTAAATTTTTTACATGGAGCTTTTTTTGATCATATAGGAAATTAAGTCTTATATACGGGGACACCTAAGCGCGGGCCACTGAATCGTAATAAATGGCCGGAAATCAGATGTGAAGAAATAGAAAAGAATAACAGGGATGGAATGAAAATGAAAGGAAAAAGAGTGATCGCAGGTATTCTGCTTGTTGGAATCTTAGCAGTTACCCTGGCAGGGTGCAAAAACACAGGTGAGAATAAAAAAGAAACGGAAAAACCCGTCATCACCCTGGGAAGCGACAGCTATCCACCATACACTTATCTGAATGAGGATGGTGTGCCGACAGGAATTGATGTAGAACTGGCTACAGAAGCGTTCAGAAGAATGGGCTATCAGGTGGAGCCTGTCCAGATTAACTGGGAGAAGAAAAAAGAACTGTTGGAGAGCGGGGAGATCGATTGCATCATGGGCTGTTTTTCCATGGAAGGGCGCCTTGACGAGTACCGCTGGGCCGGACCGTATATAGCAAGCCGTCAGGTGGTTGCTGTAAATGAGAGCAGTGATATCTATAAACTGAGTGACCTGGGGGGAAAGAATCTGGCTGTTCAGTCCACAACCAAACCGGAAGGTATTTTTCTGAACCGGACGGATGAGAGAATCCCAAAGCTGGGTAATCTGATCAGTTTGGGACACAGGGAGCTGATCTATACATTTCTGGGAAAAGGATACGTAGATGCAGTTGCCGCACATGAGGAATCGATTGTCCAGTATATGAAGGATTATGACACAAGCTTTCGTATTCTGGAAGAGCCGCTGATGATCACCGGTATAGGGGTTGCCTTTGCAAAAGAGGATGACCGGGGAATCTGTGAGCAGATGGATCAGACCCTGGAGGAAATGCGTCGGGATGGAACATCCCTGAAAATCATTGAAAAATATCTGGATGATCCGGGAAGGTATCTGGAGGTGGATGAACTTGGATATTAAGGGAAGGACAAAGAAAAAGCAGATAGAAATAGTTGGTATTTTGCTTGGAATCTGTGTGGCGGTAGTTTCCCTGACTTATTTCTTTCATGCGGAAAAAGCGGAAGCAGAAGAAAGAATGGTAGAGATTGTAAACTATGTGAAAGTGCAGTGTTCCACCTATACTCATTATAATGAATCTTCGGAATCCAAAAGCCTTCTCCGTGCCATTGAAAGTGCCAGACAGATGAGTACCAATATTAACATGGAAACAGAAAACGGTGGTCAGTTAAGCCGGGAGTTTCTGAAAGATAATCTGCAGACTCTCTGGGTGGATGGCATCCTTGTACTGGATGCAGAGGGAAAGACGGTCTGTGAGTATAGCACAAAAGAGTCTCTGACGGATGAGATTACGAAGTATCTGCAAAAAGAAATTATCATGGATTTTACAGGATATGAAGAAAGAAGCTATTCGGAACGGCTTGCCAGGGAAGACGGGTCCCGGATCGACATTGCAGCCTGCGCCAGAAAAGACGCACCGGGTATTGTGGCAATTTACTATTACACATCTCCTGAATTTACCAGAAACTATACTTTGACGATACAAGGGCTTTTAAATGGATATAGTGTCCAAAAAGATGGAACAATTATTGTTGCAGACGATGGGCTCGTTGTTGCCAGTAACGATGAGAGCCTGTTGGGGCAGAATACGACCGACAATGAGGTTATTCAGGCAATGAAAAAGCACACAGACAGCCAGCATATTTTTCATTTGAAGAATGAAGGAACCGGATGCTACGGAATTATGCTGAAGCAGCGGGATTATTATATTTATGCATATCTTCTGGATGAGGAAGTGTTTCATAACCTTCCATTAAGTGTGGCTGGTGTCATTTTTCTATATTCTTTGATAGTTGGTATATTTTGGTCCTGTATCTTCAGAACCAATCTGGAACATGAGAAACAAGAGCGGGAAAAGGATGAAAAATATAAATCAGAACTTCTGATAGCTGCCAAAAAGGCGGAAGCCGCCAATAGGGCGAAGACGGAATTTCTCCAAAGGATGAGCCATGATATCCGGACTCCGATTAATGGAATCTGCGGTTTACTCAATATGGCAGATCATTGTGCAGATGATATGGAGAAACAGACAGAATACAGAACAAAGGTGAAAGAGGCATCCAATCTGTTGCTGGAGCTGGTAAACGATGTCCTGGATATGAGTAAGCTGGAGGCGGGTGAAGTGATTCTGGAAGAAATTCCATTTGATCTAAGCCGTATTTCCCGGGAAGTACTTGTTGTGATCGAGCAGATGGCTGCAGACCAGAATATCCGGATTGTGTGGGAGAAGAAAGAAATCACACATCGAAAGCTTATTGGAAGTCCAGGACATGTGAAACGTGTGATGATGAATATTCTGTCGAATGCGGTGAAATATAACAGAAAAAACGGATATATCTATATTAGCTGCCGGGAGATTCCATCCGAACAGCCAGAGATGACGACGATAGAATTTGTCTGCCGGGATACCGGAATCGGAATGGCAGAAGAGTTTCAGAAACATATTTTTGAACCGTTTGTACAGGAACACGCAGGAAGCCGCACAAAATTTGCGGGAACGGGTCTGGGAATGTCGATTGCAAAGAAGCTGGTTGAGAAAATGGGTGGAACCATTACCTTTGAAAGTGAAGATGGTGTAGGGACTACCTTTGTGATCCAGGTTCCATTTAAAATAGATCTGAATTCGGATAAATGGGAAGAACAGAAAGATGTATCAGATGGAAAATCTATAAAGGGACTGCATATTCTTATGGCAGAAGATAATGAGCTGAACATAGAAATTGCTGAATTTATGCTTCAGAATGAAGGTGCTGTCGTGACCAAGGCATGGAATGGGCAGGAAGCTGTGGATCAATTCAAAAAAAGTGAGTTAGGTGAATTTGATGCGATCCTCATGGATATCATGATGCCGGTCATGAATGGTTATGAAGCAACGAAGAGGATCCGGTCTCTGGAGAGAGAGGATGCTAAGACGATACCGATCATTGCAATGACAGCAAATGCGTTCACGGAGGACAGAATAAGAGCAAAAGAAGCGGGAATGGATGAACATATTTCTAAGCCTGTTGATGCAAAATTACTGGTAAAGGTAATTTATGAACTAGCGGAACACAGTTTTAGGGGGATTCGTAATGAAAAAGGAAAAAAGAAATAAGTTACTTGCTGTATTCCTGGTGATGGTAATGGCCATATTACTTTTATCAGGCTGCGGCGGGAAAAGAGCGGAAAAAGAAGATGCAGAAACCATCACGGTGTATTTATGGAGCACAAACCTGTATGAAAAATATGCACCCTATATTCAGGAACAGCTTCCGGATATTAACATTGAATTTGTAGTAGGAAATAATGATCTGGATTTTTATAAGTTTCTTGATGAAAATGGAGGATTGCCGGATATTATAACCTGTTGTCGTTTTTCACTGCATGATGCAAGTTCGCTGAAAGACAGCCTGATGGATCTTTCCACAACCAATGCGGCAGGTGCTGTCTATGATACATATCTAAACAATTTTAGGAACGAGGATGGCAGCATAAACTGGCTTCCGGTGTGTGCGGATGCCCATGGCTTTGTAGTGAACAAAGATCTTTTTGAAAAATATGATATCCCGTTGCCAACAGACTATGAAAGCTTTGTCTCTGCCTGCGAGGCATTTGATAAGGTGGGAATCCGAGGGTTTACCGCAGACTATTATTATGACTATACCTGTATGGAGACACTGCAGGGCCTGTCGGCGTCAGAACTTTCTTCTGCCGACGGACGCAGATGGCGCACCACCTACAGTGACCCGGATCATACAGTGAAAGAAGGTCTGGACAATACCGTCTGGCCGGCGGCTTTTGAACGGATGGAGCGGTTTATCCGGGATACAGGATTGAACCGGGATGATTTGGATTTGAACTATGATAATGTGGTTGAGTTGTTCAAAAGTGGTAAGCTTGCCATGTACTTTGGAAGCTCTTCCGGTGTTAAAATGTTTCAGGATCAGGGCATTCACACAACATTTCTGCCATTCTTTCAAGAGAATGGAGAAAAATGGCTGATGACGACACCCTATTTTCAAGTGGCTTTAAACCGTGATCTGGCACAGGATGAAACACGACGGAAGAAAGCCATGAAGGTATTGGATACAATGCTTTCAGAGGATGCTCAGAACCAGATCCTTTATGATGGTCAGGATCTCTTAAGCTACAGCCAGGATGTGGATATCCATCTTACAGAATATCTGAAAGATGTGAAACCTGTGATCGAAGAAAATCACATGTATATCCGTATTGCGTCAAATGACTTCTTCTCTATTTCCAAGGATGTAGTATCTAAGATGATCGCAGGAGAATACGATGCAGGGCAGGCTTATCAGTCCTTTAACACCCAGCTTCTGAATCAGCAGACTATCTCCGAGGATATCCTGCTGGATTCACAGAAATTCTATTCCAATCGTTTCCATGCCAGTGGAGGTAATGCAGCCTATTCGGTTATGGCAAATACGCTGCGCGGTGTCTACGGGACGGATGTGCTGATCGCCACCGGAAACAGCTTTACCGGAAACGTGCTGAAAGCCGGGTATACGAAAAAAATGGCGGGCAGCATGATCATGCCAAATGGTCTTTTGGCTTACAGCAGTAAGATGAGTGGGGCAGAGCTGAAAGAGACTGTCAGAAATTTTGTGGAAGGCTATGAGGGAGGCTTTATTCCCTTTAACAGCGGTTCTCTACCTGTAGTCAGCGGTATTTCTGTGGAGATCAGGGAAACGGATGATGGTTATACATTGAGCAAAGTTATGAAGGATGGAAAGAAAGTTCAAGACAATGATATGTTCACGGTAACCTGCCTGACGATACCTAAACACATGGAGAATTATCCGGTAGAGGATAATATTGTGTTTGATAGGGGAGATACTTCTGTGAAGGATACCTGGATAGGATATATTTCAGATGGTGATGCCGTTCTTGCAGAGCCTGAAGACTATGTGGCTCTGAGGTGAGAAAAATGGATATTAAGAATCATAATACAGACAAAAAGAAACTTGTCAATAGAAAACAATTCAAGGCAGCTGTCGTTATAGCTGTTTTTCTTGGAATCGTATTGACGGTTTCCCGATATTTTAAATTTGTGTCGAAAACGGTATATGAGGAAAGTGTGTCTCATCTGACAGAGATTTTTCATCAGTCTGATAATATGCTGCGGGAACTGACAGACAAGAATCTGACCTATCTTCATATGTGGGGAGAGAATCTGCAGAACACCTCCAATGAAGACGAAATTCGTGATTATATAGAGAAAGCACAGGAAGATGCCGGCTTTTTAGAATTCTTTTTTCTGTCAGCTGACGGAAACTATAAGAAGGTAACAGGTGAAACAGGGTATCTTGGATTACAGGGAAATATGGAAGAGGAGCTCCGACAGGGAAGTGATGTGATAACAAATGCAGCAGTTCCTGGAAAAGCCCAGCTGCTTGTTTTTGCAACTCCCAAGGCCTATGGAAGTTATCAGGGATTTGAATATGATGAGATTGCCATTGCCTATGAGAATTCTGATATCGTAAATGTACTGGATATCTCTGCTTTCGACGGAAATGCCCAGAACTATGTGATTCATCCGGATGGTCGTGTTGTGGTGGAGCATTCTTCTGGGTCATGGGGGAGAGTGTATAATTTCTTCGGTGTTCTGAGAGAGCATTCTGATATGTCTGAAAGAGAGATCAATGAGCTTTCGGAGAAGTTTAAAGAAGGACGTACCGATGCGAAGCTGGTAAAGCTTGATGGAAGGAGCTATTATCTGGTCTATGAAAAATCAGATATCAAGGATTGGATGTTTCTGGGACTTGTCCCGGCGGATATCGTGAATGCCAGTATGAATAGCCTGCAGTTTAATACAATGCTTCTCGTGGGAGGAGTCGTGCTCTGTATTGCCGCTTTACTTATCAGTTTTATTGTTCAAAAAGGCAGAACAAACCTCAGGAAAAAGGATACGGAGATCCTGTATAGAGACGAATTGTTTCAGAAGCTGTCAATGAATGTAGATGATGTTTTTCTGATGCTGGATGCTAGAACATATCAGGCAGATTACGTCAGCCCGAATGCGGAAAAATTGTTGGGGATTACGGTAGAAGAGATCCGTAAGGATATTCATGTTTTGGGAAAATTGCATTCTGAAAATCCGAAAGAACCGGATAAAAATTATCTGGAGAGAATCCGGGTTCATGAACAGAAAGAATGGGAGTTTGAATACGTTCATTATAAATCAGGAGAGCAGCGCTGGTTTCATAATGTTGCAATGTGCAGCGAGGTAAACGGAAAAAGAAAATATATCTTGGTTATGTCGGATCGTACCTCTGACAGGAAAATGAATCAGGCACTTTCTGAGGCAGTCCGTGCTGCGGAGACAGCAAACCGGGCCAAGAGTACGTTTCTTTCCAATATGTCTCACGATATCCGGACACCCATGAATGCGATCATCGGTTTTACCACACTGGCTGTAAGTAATATTGATGATAAGGAAAGAGTCCGGGATTATCTGGGTAAGATTCTTTCATCCAGCAACCACCTGCTCTCACTGATCAACGATATACTGGATATGAGCCGGATTGAGAGTGGAAAAATCCATCTGGAAGAAACAGAGGTCAGCCTGTCGGATGTGCTTCATGACCTGAAGACGATCATTGGTGGGCAGATCCATGCGAAGCAGCTGGAGCTTTATATGGATGCAATGGATGTGACTAATGAGGATATCTATTGTGATAAGACGCGTCTGAACCAGGTACTGTTGAATCTTTTGTCCAATGCGGTTAAGTTTACACCTGCTGGTGGAACCGTTTCAGTCCGGCTCAAACAGTGTCCGGGGACGCAAAGCGGCAGTGCGCTGTACGAGATCCGGGTAAAGGATAACGGAATCGGTATGAGCCAGGAATTTGTACAGAAGCTCTTTTCTCCTTTTGAGAGGGAGCGGACTTCCACGGTCACCAGGACTCAGGGTACCGGACTTGGCATGGCTATTACCAAGAACATTGTGAATATGATGGGCGGAACTATCGAGGTTCAGACAGAATATGGCAAGGGAACTGAATTTATTGTCCGCCTGCCATTCCGGATTCAGCCTGAGCATCACCATGTAGAGAAGATCGCAGAGCTGGAAGGTCTTAAGGCACTGGTTGTAGATGACGATTTTAATACCTGTGACAGTGTGACAAAGATGCTTGTCAAGGTTGGAATGCGTTCAGAATGGACTCTTTCCGGTAAGGAGGCTGTTCTCCGGGCGCGGCAGTCTATGGAACTGGGGGATGCATTCCATGCGTATATCATTGACTGGTGTCTGCCGGATATGAATGGCATTGAAGTTACCCGTCAGATCCGCAGTCTGGGTGACCATACGCCAATCATTATCCTGACGGCTTATGACTGGTCAGATATCGAAGTGGAGGCCAGAGCGGCAGGGGTTACAGCATTCTGTTCGAAACCTATGTTTATGTCAGATATCAGAGAGACCTTGATGACAGCTATCGGTCAGAGGCAGGCTGAGCAAGAGGATAATATTCTCCCGGCAGCAGGTTCAGATTTCAAGGGCAGATGTATATTGCTTGTGGAAGACAATGAACTGAACCGTGAAATTGCGGTGGAGATCCTGAATGAATATGGCTTTCTGGTTGACACTGCCGAAAATGGAGCAGAGGCAGTGGAGAAGGTAGAAAAATCGAAACCGGGCGGTTATGATCTTGTGTTGATGGATGTGCAGATGCCTGTCATGAACGGGTATGAGGCCACAAAGCGGATTCGTGCCCTGGATGATCCGGCACAGGCGGGAATCACTATTCTTGCCATGACTGCCAATGCTTTTGATGAAGACAGGAAGGAAGCGCTGGAATACGGTATGAATGGATTTCTATCCAAGCCAATTGTTGTAGAGGAATTAATTGATGCATTGCAAAAAAATCTTTCATAGAGGGGATACAGGAAGCAATGGCAAAAGTAACGGAAGTATATGAGTTAACCATTTGAGAAGTTAAGAAGGGATTGCATTAAGTAATGTGGCATGTTGCTAATTGACAAAATAGTATGTATGATTTGAATGTGGAGTAAATATGACCGAAAAACATAGTTATGAGATTATCGTCCTGGATCTGGACGGAACCTTAACAAACAGAGATAAGGTGATTGCGCCAAAGACGAAGCAGCGTCTGATGGAGCTTCAGGAGCGCGGAAAGAAGATTGTACTGGCGTCCGGGCGTCCGACGCCGGGAGTGCTGCCGCTTGCGAGAGAGCTGGAGCTGGCAAAATACGGCAGTTATATTCTGTCGTTTAATGGAGGCAGGATCACGAACTGCAAAACCGGCGAGATCATATTCAGCCGTTCCCTGCCGCAGGAGGCAAATCAGAAGATTATACGCTTGGCCGAGGAGGAACAGGTGGGGCTTTTGAGTTACGATGAGGCGGGGGCAAAGCTTCTGACGAACCAGAGTGACAGTCCCTATGCGAAGTTGGAAGCGCGGATCAACGGCATGGAGTTAGTACAGGTGGACGACATAGAAGCTGCGATCACGTATCCGGTACCGAAATACCTGATGATGGAGGATGGAGACTACCTGGCGATGGTCGAGCCGCGCGTCAAGGCGGCGATGGGGAAGAATTTCAGCGTTTACCGTTCGGAGCCGTTTTTCCTGGAGGTGCTTCCGAGGGGCATCGATAAAGCACAGTCGTTAGAGCGTCTTCTTTCTCACATCGGGCTTTCGCGTGAGCAGATGATTGCCTGTGGGGACGGCTACAACGACCTCACGATGATTCAGTATGCCGGATTAGGTGTAGCGATGGAGAATGCGGTGCTTCCGGTGCGGAAAGCTGCAGACTTTATTACCTATTCCAACAACGACGACGGTGTGGCTCATGTGGTGGAGAAGTTTATGCTGTAGAAGATTTGGCAGATTCGCATAAATGTATATTGCGTGAACAGATGAAAAATAAAATATTCATAAAAATAGGCAAGATACTAGACTTTAAAACTTTAATATGTTAATATAAGAAAAACGGAAAAATGAATATATTTTCGGAGTACATATTAAAAAGGGGTGCCTTGCATTATGAATAAAAAACTGAAAACCGAAGCTGTGGATCATCTGTTCCAGGCGATTCTGACACTGAAAAATACCGACGAATGCTATAGCTTTTTCGAGGATGTATGCACAGTTAATGAACTTTTATCATTTTCCCAGAGATATGAAGTAGCGAAGATGCTGCGTGAGAAGAAGACATATCTGGAGATCGCGGACAAGACCGGCGCATCGACAGCGACGATCAGCCGTGTCAACCGTTCTTTAAATTACGGAAGCGACGGATATGATATGGTATTTGCGCGTGTGAAAGAGCAGGAAGAGGCGGAGAAAACGGAAGCGTAAGACGAAGTAGGAATATACGCACGATAGATAAAGCGCGTACTTTCATAGGTGTAGCAAACCAACCTGCCAAAGATGGACAAATTTGGCTTGGGGTGGAATTGTCCCAGGAGCTGGCAGCTGGTTGAATGAAAGATAAAAAGAAATGAAAGAAAAAAGACATTGAAAGAATTTCCACAAGGGGAAGTGATTCCAGTGTCTTTTTTATCGTGTATGGTGCAATGGGTTGAATTTTTTGTTGTTTAGCCTGTTTTTGAGTGTGGCGGTACAGCGGAAGTGCTGCCTATTTCTTCTTCTTCGGATTCACCGGCGTCTCCTGCCGGAGCTGTTCCGCCAGGATTTCAATCATCTGTTTTTTCAGATAGACATCAAACGCCAGCTCACTGATAAAGGCGAACAGCTGTAAATACTCGCGGTCTTCACAGTCATAGTCCTTGAATGTCTGGCTGGCGGCGTCAAATTTTGCCATGACGTCTTCCTGCAAGCGCTTGCGCTGCCCTTTTTCCAGCGAAAAGATTTCGTTGTAAAGCTCTTCTAATTCCGGGCTGGAACCATGGGAAAAGTGGTGCTCGCTGATGGGCGAGAAGAGCTGCTCAATATCTCGAAAGGATATCACATTTTTAAAATAATAAATCAGAATCAGCATCAGCAGATGATTCTTGGAGTAGCGTTTTTTGACGGGCGGCGGCAGCAGGTTATTTTTGGCATAGTTATTGATCATGGTTTTGGTCAGGATCTTATCCTCGCCCAGCCATTTGGAAGTGTTCAGGTGGCTGTCCATGAAGGTCGTGACCTGATCCATATATAAATCAATACCGGGAATCTCCGACGGATGCACCCGGGTCAGACTATCAACATAAGCCAGCAGATCCTGCAGGCGTTCTTCGTTCGATTTCATGTATGTACCTCGCTGCGTTGAAATTCGAAAGCTGCGAAACAGGGAGGCGATTTTGGCGCTTCCGCTGTCATGAACTCTCTATGTGATATTATATAGTTTTGAAAACCAGATAGCAAGGAGAAATTTAAAATCAATGAAAATTCCGTGACATCCAAGAGAAAATAGATTATACTAGAGCGTATTCGAACATACTTTTTGTCATTAAAAATAGATTATATAAGAGGATAGAAGGGAACGAAACATATATGAGCAAATACGACACACTTAACCCGATGCAGCGGGAGGCGGTTTTTCACACGGAGGGACCACTCCTGGTTCTGGCAGGCGCCGGTTCAGGAAAGACGCGCGTCCTGACACACCGGATTGCGTATTTAATCGAGGAAAAACGGGTGGCGCCGTGGAATATCATGGCGATCACATTTACCAATAAAGCGGCGGCGGAGATGCGCGAGCGTGTGGATAAGATTGTGGGGGAAGGCGCGGAGGCGATCTGGGTCAGCACGTTCCATTCGAGCTGTGTTCGGATTCTGCGCCGGTTTATCGACCGTCTGGGATATGACTCGAATTTTACTATCTATGACGGCGACGACCAGAAAACGCTGATGAAGCAGGTGCTCAAGAAAATGCAGGCGGATCCGAAGCAGTTTAAGGAGCGGGCGGTGCTGTCACGGATTTCTGCGGCGAAAAATGACCGGATCACGGCGGATGAGTTTGAGCAGCAGGCGGGAGCGGACTTCCGGGAGAAAAAGATTGCTCAGATTTACCGGGAATACCAGAAAGAACTCAAGAAGAATAATGCCCTGGATTTCGACGATCTGCTGGTGAAAACGGTAGAGCTTTTCGAGGCAAACGCGGATGTGCTGGAATATTATCAGGATAAATTCCGGTATATCATGGTGGACGAGTACCAGGACACGAACCTTGTACAGTTTAAGCTGGTCGATCTGCTGGCAAAGAAGTACAGAAATATCTGTGTGGTCGGTGATGATGACCAGTCGATCTACAAATTCCGCGGGGCAAATATCGAAAATATTTTAAGTTTTGAGAAAGCATTTCCGGGCGCACGCGTTATCAAGCTGGAGCAGAACTACCGTTCCACCCAGAGCATCCTGAACGCGGCAAATGAGGTGATCCGCCACAACCGCGGCAGAAAGGACAAGACGCTGTGGACGGCGAATGACGAGGGACCGAAGGTGCGCTTCCGTCAGTATGACACGGCATACGAGGAGGCAGACGCCATTATCTGTGATATTGAGCGTGAGAAAGAAGAGAAAAATGCGGAATATTCGGATTTTGCCGTGCTGTACCGTACCAATGCACAGTCGCGTCTTCTGGAGGAAAAATGTATTTATTACAGCATTCCGTACCGGCTGGTCGGTGGCGTCAATTTCTATCAGCGCAAGGAAATCAAGGATATTCTCTGCTATTTAAAGACGATTGCGAATGGGCGCGATGATCTGGCGGTTCAGCGTGTTATCAATGTGCCGAAGCGCGGCATCGGTGCGACCTCGATCGGAAAAGTGACGATCTATGCGTCTGCCAATGGCATGAGCTTTTATGATGCGCTGCTGCGCGTGCGCGGCGTGCCGACGATCGGCAAGGCGGCGGATAAGATCGAGAAGTTTACGGAGCAGATCGAAAACTTCCGGTCGCGGCTTTCGGCCCTTTCGATCCCGGAACTTATCGAGGCGATTCTGGAAGAGACGGGATATAAGAAGGATCTGGAGGCGGAAGGCGAGATCGAGGGAGAAACACGTCTGCAGAACGTGGAAGAGCTGGTTAATAAGGCGACCGGCTATATGAGCACAGCGGAGGAACCGACGCTGGACGGATTTTTGGAGGAGGTTGCGCTGGTAGCGGATGTAGATAGCCTGGACGAATCCGAAAACAGGATTGTCCTGATGACTTTGCACGGCGCAAAAGGTCTGGAATTTCCGTATGTCTATTTAAGCGGCATGGAGGACGGGCTGTTTCCGAGCAGCATGTCCATCTTTTCGGATGATAAGGACGCCATCGAAGAAGAACGGCGTCTCTGCTATGTCGGAATCACCCGTGCGGAGAAAGAACTGACGCTGACGGCGGCGAGACAGCGCATGGTCAATGGAGAAACGCGGTTTGCGAAGGTCAGCCGCTTCATCGAGGAGATTCCGCCGCAGCTTCTGGACGAGGAAGAGCAGCCGACCGTCTTTGAACGGGCTGCTGGTATGAGCCGGGGCAGACGCGGATTTGAAGATTCGGGGACTTCTGGCTGGACAACGGGCAGCTTTGGTGTATCTGGCGCGGGAGACGGCGATCGGGTGCGGATTGGCGGAATGTCTGGAAAACACCCTCTTTCAGAGAACGATGCCGCCTGGGAGCGCGGCGCAGCCCGGATGAGCGGCTGGGGCGGTGTGAATGGTTCCGGAAGTGCTGGTTCTGGCCGCACGCTGGATCCATATAAGAGCGCTTATAGTTCCAGCAGCCGTCCAGCCAGCCCGGCACCGTCATTTGGCAAGGCATTTACGGTCCAGAAGGCCGACCATCTTTCCTACGGTGAGGGCGACCGAGTCCGCCACCTCAAATTTGGCGAGGGAACGGTGCAGAAGATCGCGGACGGCGGCAAGGATTTTGAGGTGACGGTTAATTTTGACCGCGTGGGCGTGAAAAAAATGTTCGCTTCATTTGCAAAACTGGTGAAATGTTAGACCGTGTTTGCCGTATTGTTACGGTACACGTATGCGAAAACAGTAATGCCGTATTAAAACATTTTCGCCAGATCCAATAAAAAATATAGTAAAATCGGCTGAGAGATGGTATAATAAAATCAAGAATTGCGGATCAAAACGCGGGAAAGGATGTGGAGTGTATGAATAAATTTGATATGATGAGCAAAGATGCGCTCTCCAGAGTAGAAGAGATCATGAATGCAACCAAACTGAATGAATTCCTTCACAGAAAAGAAGAAGAGGAGAAACAGAAAAACTGTATTCTCTGGATTTTAGCCATTATCGGTATTGTAGCAGCAGTTGCAGCGATTGCATACGGCGTATATCGTTTCTTTACTCCAGATTATCTGGAAGATTTCGAGGACGACTTCGATGATGATTTCGACGACGATTTCTTCGAGGATGAGAGCGACGAGAAAGAGAAGAAAGACTGATTGTGATAATTTAGTCAATGAATCATAAAAAATACTGCGCGGAACCGGAAAATCGGTTTCACGCAGTATTTTTTATGCCGTAGGAAAGTTTGTAGATAAGTTTGTATTTTTTATATCTTGGAAAAAGAAAAAAATTCCTGTATACTATAAAGATATGAATTAGAACCGCAGATGAAAATTAGCTGTGAGTTGAAAAATCATTTGCAGTTGGTGATTATAGTGCGGTAAAAGCCACTGAGAGAAGGAGCTATATAGTTATCAATGAAAAAAGGTGAGATTTACGAAGGAACTGTAGAACGGATTGAGTTTCCAAATAAGGGCGTAGTTATGATAGATGGAGAGAAAGCGATCGTCAAAAATGCGCTTCCGGGACAGAAGATCCGGTTCCGTATCAATAAAAAGCGCGGCGGCCGATGCGAGGGTATGCTTTTGGAGGTTGTCGAGCACTCAAAGTTAGAGACGGCAGAGGATGTATGCCCGCATTTTGGTATCTGCGGCGGATGTCTTTATCAGCCGATTCCGTATGAGGAACAGCTTGCGATCAAGGAAAAACAGGTTCGTTCCCTTCTGGATGCGGTATGTCCGGAATATGAGTTTGAGGGCATCTTAGGCAGCCCGTTGGTGCAGGGCTACCGGAATAAGATGGAGTTTTCCTTCGGTGATGAGGTCAAGGATGGTCCTATGTCGCTGGGAATGCACAAGCGCGGCAGTTTTTATGATGTGGTTACAACCGGCGAATGCCATATCGTGCATCCGGATTTTTGCAAGATTCTTGTCTGTACAAAAGAATATTTTGAGGAAAAGAAAGTTGGATTTTATAAAAAAATGCAGCATACCGGCTATCTGCGCCATCTTCTGGTGCGCCGTGCGATCAAGACAGGGGAGATTCTGGTCGATCTGATCACGACGACACAGACGGATACCTTTGAGGGAACCGAGGAAGCCCTTTTACGGGGATGGACGGAGCGCCTGCAGGCACTTCCTATGGAGGGAAGCTTTGCGGGCATTCTGCATACCAAAAATGATACATTGGCGGATGCCGTAAAAGATGAGGGGACGGACATTCTGTTCGGACGCGAGCATTTTTACGAAGAGCTTTTAGGGCTACGGTTCCAGATCTCGCCGTTTTCTTTTTTCCAGACGAACTCATTGGGCGCGGAGGTACTGTACGAGAAAACGCGTGAGTATGTGGGTGAGACGAAGGGAAAAGTCGTATTTGACCTTTACAGCGGCACCGGCACGATCGCGCAGATCCTCGCACCGGTGGCGGAGAAAGTAGTCGGCGTGGAGATTGTCGGGGAAGCAGTCGAGGCAGCCCGTGAGAATGCGGCGCGCAACGGACTTGGCAACTGCGAATTTCTGGCGGGGGATGTCCTCAAGGTGGTGGACGAGCTGGAAGAAAAGCCGGATCTGATCGTTCTGGATCCGCCGCGCGACGGAATCCATCCGAAGGCGATCGGAAAGATTTTGAATTTTGGCGTCAGCCACATGGTTTATGTGTCCTGCAAACCAACCAGCCTTGCGAGGGATCTGGAACCGATCCAGGCGGCAGGATATCAGGTGGATAAGGTGTGCTGCGTGGATATGTTCCCGCATACTGCCAATTGTGAGACGGTGGTTTCATTGACGCGGAAGAAATAAGATCCCAAAATGGATGTGGGAAAAATGGATGAAACAAAAGAGAATGAAATAAAACCAGATACAGCAGATTGCCAGGTACAGGAGACAGCTGTGCAGCGCCGGAAGAGGGAGACTTTACTGCGCGAACAGACGCCGGATGCCCTGTGGGAAGCGATTCTTGCATTTGAAGGGGCAATATTTTACACGGCGAAAGGGCTGGAATATTCGTACACGATCCGGGGCAACGAGATGTTTGTCAGCCGGAAAGAAAAGTCGGTCACGCGTGCAAGCATCCTGGTGGCGTATAAAAAAGCGCAGGAGCTTGGCTGCGTGACCGGACCAAAGCAGCTGGGAGTGTTTGGGGCAAGCTATCTGTATCCGGTGTTCCTGAGGCTGGGGATTATCTGCGCCAGTGCTGGTTGATTTCCGCCCCGAAAAACAGGATGCAGATGCAGGCGTACAGCCACAGCATCAGGATCACGACGGCGGTCAAGCTGCCGTACATATAAGAATAATTACCGAAATAGTTGAAGTAGATGGAAAATCCGTAGGAACATCCGATCCATCCGACGGTGGAAATCAGCGCACCGGGAAGCTGGAGACGGATATCCTGCCGTTCATAGGGCAGCCAGGTGTACAGCGCGACGAAAAAGAGCGTCAGCAGCGCCAGCGCAAGAAACGTCCGGAGACTAATCAGGCAGGAAACGAATCTGTCCAGCATCGGAAAGTAACGGAATAGCAGGCGCTGCAGGGAGGAACCGAACACCATCAGAACCAGGGAGAAAATGCACATCAGGAGAAAAACGATGGTATAGCCAGAGTTGATGATACGTCCTAAAAGGTAATTTCTGCGCTTGCGGCAGCCGATGATCCGGTTTAAGCCGCGCTCGATCCCAAGCATGCCGCGGGCAGCCGACCAGATGGTTGCCACGGTGGTAACCGAGAGCAGGGCGGCCGGGGATACAGTCTGGATGTCCTGGATTACCGATTCAATCAGCGGGTGGATGCTGGAGGGAAGAAGCTGTGTCATCACGTGCATCAGATCCTCCGGGCTGACGGCGGGGATGAGCTGGATCAGCGTCAGCAGAATCATGATAAAAGGTGCGGCGGAGAGAACGATAAAAAAAGAAGCCTGGGCGGCGTACACCGTGACTTCGTCTTTGATGAAATCGTTGTAAATCCGTTTACAGTTCAGGAGAAAAGAAAGCATGGAAAACCTCGCTTGATTTATGTTATTAAGAAAATATCCGTAACCGGCTCATTTCCCTTTGAAAAATGGCTGATGATAGGTGAATGCCATTTCAGTGTTGTTAAAAGTATATTATCATGAGGTCGAAAAAATAGCAACGGATTTGCCTGTCTTGACGAAAACACCGGTTTCCCGTATGATAAACAGGATAGAAATGATTCGGGTCTGCAGGGCATAAGGATGGCAGTGATGCGGACAGCAGCAAAAATCAGCCGGCAGTCAATTGGAAAATGGGACATGGGAGGAAACAAAATGAGCGCAATCACAGCATGTGCGGCGGCACTGGCAGCCGTGACAGTGGGGCTTTTGCTCCGCTCGGAATATGAAAAAAAACATTTTGTGACCGACCAGTATGAGATAGAGAGTCCGAAGCTGCCGGATGGCGCTGCGTTCCGCTGCGTATTTTTGTCGGATCTGCATGATAATGTGTATGGAACGGACAATGAGCCGCTGGTGGCGGCGATCCGCACATTCAAGCCGGATGCGGTGCTGATCGGCGGCGATATGATGGTCTGTAAGGGAAAAGGTGATTTAACCGTCACGGTATCGCTTCTGGAAAAATTGACCTCCTTTGTGCCGGTTTACTATGCGAACGGAAATCATGAGGAGCGGATGAACCGGGAGCGGGATGTGTATGGAGATTTGTATGATCAGTTCCAGATAGAATTAAAACGTCTGGGGGTTCATTATTTGTCGGATCGGAGCGAGGAGATCAATCCGTGGATCCGGGTGACTGGGTGCAATTTGCGGGAGATATATTATAAGCATCATTTCACGGTGCCGGAACTGCCGATGGAAGAGCTTTCAGAGCGGGTTGGAACTGCGGCAGAGAAGACGTGTTTTCATCAGATGAAAGAATCGTTTTCTCCTGACTTGGCGGAAAAGGAGCGAGAGGCCGGACATGAAATGTATGAGATATTATTATTTCATTCTCCCCTCTTTTTTGAGATCTGCCGGAAATGGGGCGCGGATCTGACGCTTTGCGGACATTTCCACGGCGGAACCATCCGGATCCCGGGGCTGGGAGGCGTGATGACGCCGCAGTACCAGTTTTTCCTGCCATGGTGCGCCGGACGGTTTGATGCGGACGGAAAGACGATGATCGTCAGCCGGGGGCTTGGGACACATTCGATCAATGTGCGGCTGAATGACCGGCCAGAGCTGGTTTGTGTGACGTTGCGGGGAAAACAATAGAGAGATTCTGGTTATTGTACACGGGTAGGCACTTTTGGAACCGAAAGTGCCGTAAGAAAACGTGGTGGCAGCAGGAATAACTCTTCGGCACAGGTGGATGTATACGGAATTTGGTATATGATTGTAGAAAAAGCTGGCTAAAAGAAGGAGTTCGGAAAGAATGGAAATTTCCTATAAATTAGATAATTTTGAAGGACCGTTGGACCTGTTGCTTCATCTGATTGAAAAAAATAAAGTAAGTATCTACGATATTCCGATCGTCCTGATTACGGAGCAGTATCTGGAATATGTTAATCAGATGGATCATGAGGATCTGGATGTGGTCAGCGATTTTCTGGTGATGGCGGCGACGCTTCTGGACATCAAATCGCGGATGCTCCTTCCGAAGGTGGAAAAAGAAGAGGAAGAAGACGAGGAAGATCCGCGCGCCGAGCTGGTGCGCCGGCTGTTGGAATATAAGATGTATAAATATATGGCGCAGGAGCTGGAAGAGCGGGAGCAGGAGGCAGAGCTTCTCTTTTTTAAGGAACCGACGATTCCCCGGGAGGTGGCGAAATATGAAGAACCGCTGGATCTGGACAAGCTTCTGGATGGTCTGACGCTGGCAAAGCTGCAGAAAGTGTTTGACGCGGTCATGAAGCGGAATGCCAATAAGCTTGACCCGGTGCGAAGTCGGTTCAGCACGATCCGCAGGGAACCGATCAGCCTGGAGCAGAAGGTAAGGTCGGTGCTTTCTTATGCACGGGAACACCGTCATTTTAAATTCAGCGATGTGCTGGAGAGGGAATCAGATCGCCTGGAGATAGTCGTGGCGTTTCTGGCAGTGCTGGAGCTGATGAAGATGGGACGGATTCATCTGGTGCAGGAAAAATTGTTTGATGAGATGCAGCTCGATACGGTGGATGTGGATGAAACGGAAGACGAGGCAGAGCTGGAACTTTCGACGGAGGAAGGAGAAGAGTATGCCAGAATTAGATGAAAAACGCGAGGAAGCCATCGTGGAATCGGTTCTCTTTACAATGGGAAAATCGGTTGAGCTGCGCCAGCTTGCGGCGGCGCTCGGGACGGATACAGAGCGCGCGGAAGCGGCGGTCAGACGATTACAGAGCCGTTATGAGGCAGAAAAGCGGGGCATGCAGATCACGCAGCTGGAGGACAGCTGGCAGATGGCGACCCGCGCGGAATATTATGAGAATCTGATCCGGGTGGCAGCGACGCCGAAGAAGCAGATTTTAACGGATGTTGTGCTTGAGACACTCTCGATCATTGCTTATAAACAGCCGATCACGAAGCTTGAGATTGAAAAGATCCGCGGGGTTAAATCGGATCACGCGGTCAATAAACTGATTGAGTACAATCTCGTTTACGAGGTAGGGCGTTTGGATGTGCCGGGACGTCCGGCATTGTTTGCGACGACGGAGGAATTTTTGCGCCGGTTTGGAGTCGGATCGACGAAAGAACTGCCGGAACCGGCACCGGGACGAATCGACGAGTTCCGTATGGAGGCGGAGGAAGAGCTGAAGTTTGAGGGGAAACTGCCGGAAGAGGGAGAGAAGAAAATAAAATATTAACGTTTTCTTAACAATATTCATTCAATTCTGACATTAACAGATTCTTAACATCATATTTCTGTATTTTTCTGTAACTTTTTGTAGCTAACGTGGAAAATGAGGTCAACACAAACAAACAAGCAGCTCTTTCAAATCGCTACATAAATGAAAGAAGCCAGCAAAACAAAAGGGGGAATTGTTTATGTTGACACTTGAGCTTGATATGTATCAGGCGTGTGCTCTTGGCGCACTGGTCTACTGTCTGGGAAGATTGCTTGTACAGAAGCTGCCCTTCCTGAGCAAGTATTGTATACCGGCTCCGGTTGCGGGCGGTGTCGTATTTGCATTCGCTCATCTGGCGTTGTATGCAACAGGAGTTCTGGAGCTTTCCTTTGATACAACCTTACAGAGCGTATTTATGACGATCTTCTTCTGCAGCGTCGGTTTTACCGCCTGCTTCCGTCTGTTAAAGAAGGGCGGCGTTCAGGTATTTATGTTCCTGGCGCTGGCAGTTGGTATCTGTATCGTGCAGGATGCAGTCGGCAGCGGTCTGGCAGCAGCGTTTGGTCTGAATCCGCTTCTCGGCTTATGTATGGGTTCTATGCCGTTAGTTGGAGGTCACGGAACGAGTGGTTCCTTCGGACCGCTTCTGGAGCAGGAATACGCAGTTGTAGGCGCAACTACAGTTGCCCTGGCATCCGCTACATACGGTCTGGTATCCGGCAGTATGATGGGTGGTCCTATCGCCCGTGCCCGTGTTGAGAAACACCATCTGAAATCAACCGCAGCCGAGGAAGGCAATGCAGTTGACGAAGTAGCATCGCCGATCGACGGTCAGAAATTCACCACCGCGGCTGTATTCCTTGCAGTTGCAATCGGTGTTGGTACCTTCATTTTCGCGTTCTTTAAGAGCATTGGTCTTACATTCCCGACTTACATCGGTGCGATGCTGGCAGCAGCCGCTATCCGTAACATCTGGGATGTACAGCACAAAGATCTTCCGATGGAAGAAGTTGACGCACTGGGCGGTCTGTCCTTGAACCTGTTCTTAGCGATGGCAATGATGAGCCTGAAGCTGTGGCAGTTAGCAGCTCTGGCGCTTCCGATGATTGTTATCCTGTTAGTTCAGACGGTTGTTATGTTCCTGTATGCAAACTTCCTTGTATTCAACATCATGGGCCGTGATTACGAGGCAGCTGCAATGACCACCGCATTCTGTGGTTTCGGTATGGGCGCAACCCCGAACGCAATGGCAAACATGAGAGCACTGGTAGAGCGTTATGGTCCGGCTCCGCGTGCATTCTTCATCGTACCGTTAGTAGGAAGCTTATTCGTAGACTTCTTTAACTCCATGGTACTGACTACTTTCATGAACCTCCTATAATTTGATGGCTGGTTCAGCAAAGTATCCATTTAAAATATCCCGATATTGAAGTAGCTCCAACCTATTTCCTTCCCGGCGGTTCTGGATTTCCAGGCCGCCGGGATTTTTCGCGTGCAACGAGCGAAAGTCCGTGCCTGCACGAATTAATACTTTCGGAAAACGCGCGCGTGTGGTATTATAGAGAAACTGGAAAGTTGAAAAATATTTTTCGGGGAGGTGCTTTGTGAAAAACAAACTTGCAAGGCAGCCATTACCAGATAAAATGTGACATAAGAAAGGATTTCATACAGATATGAACAGCATGAACATAAAGATCAAATATTTCACAGACGCCATTGACCGCCTCGCCTACATTGACGGCAAATCTGACTGGATCGACCTGCGTGCGGCGCGTGAGGTGGTGCTGAAAAAGGGTGATTTTGCCCTGATTCCGCTTGGCGTGGCGATGGAGCTGCCGAAGGGCTATGAGGCGCATGTAGTTCCGCGCAGCAGTACCTTTAAAAATTTCGGCATCATCCAGACCAATCATATGGGTGTGATCGATGAGAGCTACTGCGGGGACAATGATCAGTGGCATTTTCCGGCATATGCGCTGCGTGATACAGTGATCCATGTCAATGACCGCATCTGCCAGTTCCGCATCATGGAGCATCAGCCGAAGATCATATTTGAGGAGACGGAGAAGCTTGACAATAAAGATCGCGGCGGGATCGGAAGTACGGGAAAGAATTAATAAAAAGGTTTGGTAAAAAATGAAGCAGATAAAGAGGTTAAAACGAGAAAAAGTAAGTCTTTTTCTGGCGGCAGCGGTGCTTTCACTGGGCATCCTTTCCGGCTGCGGCGCTGAATCGAAGGAAGCGAAAGAAGCGCGTATGACCGGAATCGAGCAGTTAAATGCAGGTAATTATCAGGATGCGATCGATTCGTTTGGAAAAGCGCTGGATGAGAGCGATGGGATCGTCAATTCTTTTGAACTGGATGTTTTAAAATATCGCGGCGAGGCAGAATACAAACTGGCGGATTATAAGGCGGCAGCGCAGACCTATGGAATTCTGGCGGAGGTGGATGGAGGAAAAGCGGAATACCTCTATTATAAAGCGGCTTCGGAGGCAGCAGACGGACAGGCGGAGGACGCCGAAAAGGATTTTGCGGCAGCGGAGGAAAAGGCGAAGAACAGCAAAAAAAGCAGCGCCGCGGCTCCGGGGGTGAGTCTGGCGTTTACGGCGCTTGCATCGGCGGCGCGGGATGCCGGGGACAGTGAACTCGCAGCCCAGTACTGCAATCAGGCGATCGAGCGCGGCGTATCGGGACCGGAGATTTATAATCAGCTTGCGATCAGTGAAATGGAGGCTGGCGATTATGAGAGCGCGATGTCCCATTATGAGGAGGCGCTTTCGCTGGCAGACAGTGAGACGGCGCTGGTAATCCGGCAGAATATTGCGGTTCTCTATGAGAAAGAGGGCGATTTTGCGAAGGCGCTGGAAGAGTTTAAGGAGTGTCAGGCAGCCGGTGCGGACACGCCGGAGGTGCAGAAGGAAATCCGTTTTCTGGAAAGCCGGTAAATGTTGGAGGTAATATGGCAGAATTGTTCGATATGAAAGAACTGGAGGAGCGCGTCATTCTGGTGGCGGTCAGCACCTCAGATGAAGATGATACGGAGGCGTCCCTGGATGAGCTGGAAGAACTGGCGGATACTGCCGGGGCGACGGCGATCGGGCGTCTGGTGCAGAACCGGGAGAAGATTCATCCAGGCACCTATCTGGGCAGTGGAAAAATCGGGGAACTGCGGGAGATGGTCTGGGAAATGGGCGCAACCGGCGTGATCTGCGACGATGAACTGTCCCCGGCACAGCTTCGCAATCTGGAATCGGCGCTGGATACGAAGGTAATGGACCGGACGATGGTCATTCTCGATATTTTCGCGGCGCATGCGACGACGAGCGAGGGAAAAATCCAGGTTGAGCTGGCACAGCTGCGTTACCGCGCAGCGCGCCTGGTCGGTCTGCGCAGTTCCCTGTCCCGTCTGGGCGGCGGTATCGGTACGAGAGGACCGGGTGAAAAGAAGCTGGAGATGGACCGCCGTCTGATTCATGAGCGGATCGGGCAGCTAAAGTCGGAACTGGAAGATGTCAAACGCCACCGCGAGGTGACGAGAAAACAGCGCGACCGGAAATATACGCTGTCGGCGGCGATCGTCGGCTACACGAATGCCGGTAAGTCAACGCTTTTAAACACCCTGACGGGTGCAGGAATCCTGGCACAGGATAAACTGTTTGCGACGCTGGATCCGACGACGCGTGGATTAAAGCTGGCGAGCGGACAGGAGATCCTGCTGACAGATACGGTCGGATTCATCCGCAAACTGCCGCACCATCTGATCGAGGCGTTCAAGAGTACGCTGGAGGAGGCACGTTATAGCGATATTGTCCTCCATGTGGTCGATGCGTCGAATCCGCAGATGGACACGCAGATGTATGTCGTATATGATACGTTGCGTCAGCTGGAGATCGGCGATAAGACGGTGGTAACAGTCTTTAACAAGATGGATCAGGTGGAACAGCCGGAGACGCTGAAAGATCTGCATTCTGATTATCAGGTGCAGATTTCTGCGAAGACGGGCGCGGGGCTGGATGAGCTGAAGGATATTCTGGAAATGATTCTGCGAAACCGCAAGATTTATCTGGAAAAGGTATTTTCCTACCAGGAAGCCGGACGCATCCAGGCGATCCGCAAATACGGTCAGCTTTTAAAAGAAGAGTACCGGGAAGATGGCATTTACGTGGAGGCGTATGTGCCGACGGAGCTCTACGCAGGGCTGATGCGCTAACAGGCAGATGATAGGTTACTGTGTTACGGTTCACGCATACGTGCCCAGTAACGGAATTTGCCGTGGCTTCGCATTTAAATACGGCAAATTCCTGCTGTCGCCACGTTTTCTTACGGCACCTTTGAAATTCCCGGGAATTGACTTTTTATTTTAAATTTGTTAGAATGTAGCATATTTATGGCTGTACAGAATGCTGGAAGGCAGATGCGTACAGATCCATACGGTAAAGAGGTGTGCGGGGAAAAACCGCATGCCTCTTCTTCATGTTTTGGCGGATGCTAAGAAGTTGTTAAGATGAAGAGAAAAGAGATGACAGGGCGCAGGCTGCTTGTGTCGGATAGAATGACCGCACAAGTTTGCAGACATCTGGGATAAAGGAGTTAGAAGATACAGAATGGAACAGAAGGGACAAAACGGACAGGAACAGATTCTCGTCGGAATTGACGTTGGCTCAACGACGACGAAGGTGGCAGTGATGGAGGCGGCAACGGGGAAAGTCCTGTTTTCGGACTATACACGCCATCACTCGGATCAGCTTCAGAGTGTGTCGAGAGCTGTAAAATTGGTGAAAGAGACGCTTGCGGGGCGGTCATTTCTGACGGCGATGACCGGTTCGGGCGCAAAGCACCTCTCGGAAGAGCTGGGGATCCCTTATGTACAGGAGGTAGTGGCGAACTCGATCGCCTTGAAAGCCATGTACGGGGAAATCGGAACGGCGATCGAGCTGGGTGGACAGGATGCGAAGATTATCTTTTTCCAGAGGGATAAACGGACGGGCGAGCTGCAGGTCGCAGATATGCGGATGAACGGCAGCTGTGCTGGCGGTACAGGTGCGTTTGTGGATGAGATTGCTTCTCTTCTTAAGACGCCGGTTGAGAAATTTGACGCGCTGGCGGCACAGGGAACCACCGTATATGATATATCCGGACGGTGCGGCGTGTACGCCAAGACCGACATCCAGCCTCTTTTAAATCAGGGGGTTAAAAAATCAGATTTGGCGCTTTCCTCCTTCCATGCGATTGCAAAACAGACAATCGGCGGTCTGGCACAGGGACTTTCGATCGAGAAGCCAGTCGTCTTTGAGGGCGGTCCGCTGACCTTTAACCGGACGCTGGTGCGCGTGTTTGCTGAACGTCTGGACCTTTGGCCGGAGGAAATTTTAAGTCCGGACCGGCCGGAACTTCTGATTGCCTGCGGTGCGGCGCGTGCGGCAGTGAAGCTTTTTTCGAAGGAAGAGGCGCTCGCCACGGCAGACGGACTGTTAGATCGGATCGAGAAGGTGCGTGCGGCGCGCGAGGAAGCAAAGAAACAAAGTGAAGCCGGAAATGGCGATGAGATGGCGGAGGGCACGTTCCGTTCCCGTCCATTTTTTGCCGATCAGGCGGCGCAGACGGAATTTCAGGAGAGACACAGACGTCCGGAACGAAAAACAGTATATCCGCAGTCAGGCAGTACGCTGCGGGCATATCTGGGTATTGATTCGGGCAGTACGACGACAAAATTTGTCCTGTTAGATGAGAATGAGGAACTTCTGGATTCCTTTTATGCGCCGAATCAAGGCGATCCGCTGACGGTGGCAAAGAAAGCATTGATTGCGATGCGGGAAAAGTATGCGTCCCACGGCGTGCGGCTGGAGATTTTGGCAGCCGGGACGACCGGTTATGGAGAAATGCTGTTTTCACGTGCATTTTCGGCCGAGACACACGCGGTTGAGACGGTGGCACATGCACGTGCGGCGGCAAAATACACGCCGGATGCGACGTTTCTTCTGGACATCGGTGGTCAGGATATGAAGGCAATCTGGCTGGACAATGGCGTTATCACAAATATTGTCGTGAATGAAGCCTGCTCATCCGGCTGTGGGTCTTTTTTGGAAAATTTTGCATCCTCCCTGCATATTCCGGCGCGGGAGATTGCTGAAAAGGCATTTTCTTCGCAGCATCCGGCTGCGCTCGGAAGCCGCTGTACCGTCTTTATGACGAGCAGTATCGTGACGGAGCAGAGAAATGGAAAGCTGCCGGAGGACATCATGGCGGGGCTGTGCCGTTCGATCATTGAAAATGTATTTACAAAGGTTATCCGTGTGTCGAACCTGGATTCTCTGGGAAAGAGGATTGTCGTACAGGGCGGAACGTTTGAAAATGATGCGGTTCTCTGTGCGCTGGAACAGTATGTCGGCCGCCCGGTGATCCGGGCGCCGTATCCGGGCATTATGGGGGCGATCGGTGCGGCGCTTTTAGCGAAGGAAGAGGCAAGGAGCCGGAAACAGCCGCATTTTACCAGTTTGGATCAAATGGAGTCCCTGACCTGGCAGCAGGAGGCGAATGTGCCGTGTCCGTTCTGTATGAACCATTGTCAGCGTGCGGTGGTGCGGTTTTCGAATGGAACCTCATGGATCACGAACAACCGTTGTGAGCGGGGCGAGATTCTTGGCGATCCGAAGGATGTGAAGGTGCGCGAGCGACTGAAAATAGCGTCAGAAACCCGGAATAAAGTGCCAAATCTCTATAAATTGCGGGAAGAACTTCTGTTTGCAGATTATCTGGATCAAGCGGAAGAGGGGGATGCATCGTCTGCAAAAAGTCATTCAGAGCGGGCAGCCGCTAAGACTGGTCTTGTGCCGAATGCTGTGTCTGATACTGTGCGGCGAAATATAACCATCGGTCTGCCGCGCGTCCTTGCTTTCTGGGATACGATGCCGTTCTGGACGACGTTCTGGCGTTCGCTGGGCTTTGAGATTCAGATTTCATCCCCGAGCACGCACAAGATGTTTGAGGAAGGCTTAAGCGCGGTAACTTCAGATACCGTCTGCTTTCCGGCAAAACTGGTGCACGGGCATATCCGCGATCTGGTAAAGAAGAAAGTGGATCGTATTTTTATGCCGTCGATTGCGGCGATCGGATCGGAAAATACGGAATCAACGAGCGAGTCCATGTGTGCAGTCGTGAAGGGATATCCGCTTGTGATCCGCAACTCGGATTCTCCGGAGAAACAGTGGGGCATTCCGTTTGATGCACCGTTATTTTACTGGTACAGGGAGGAAGATAAAGAACGTCAGCTTATTACATATATGGAACAGACATTTTCCATCCAGCCGTCGGAAACGAAAAAGGCGGTTCTTGCAGGAAATGATGCGATGCGGCAGTTTGGGAGCCGCCTGAAAGAGGCGGGAGCGAAGGTTCTGGAAGAGGTGGAAAAAGAGGGGCGCTATGCGGTGGTGCTGGCGTCAAGACCGTATCAGAATGATGCGCTTGTCAACCACAGCCTGCCGGAGCTTTTGACCGAGTTTGGCGTTCCGGTTCTGACGGCAGATTCTGTTCCGGGCATTGAAAATGTGGATTTAAGCCACAGCCGTCTGGATGTCGTAAACAATTACCACGCGCGGATGCTGGCGTCCGCGGTTCTGGCGGCACAGAGCCAGAATCTGGAATATGTCCAGTTTGTAAGCTTTGGATGCGGGCATGATGCATATTTGTCGGATGAGATCCAGCGTATGATGCGGGGAATCTCCGGAAAATCACCGCTGATCCTGAAACTTGACGAGAGCGAGGTACAGGGACCGCTGCGGATCAGGGTGCGTTCCTTCCTGGAGACGATCAACATGCGGCGGAAGAAGCGGGAGATGGCGGAGAGGCTGCAAAACCAGCCTGGAACAAGCCGACAGGAGAATGCGGGCGGCGGAAATGAATGCGGGACGGCTGCGCTGGGACCAGACATTCAAAAATCCTGGCAGGTTCACGAACTTTCGGATCCATATCCGGTTAAATTTGAGGTGGAAGACCGCAAGAAGCGCACGGTTCTGGTCCCGAACACCTCCCACGCGTTCTGCCGGATTATGTCGGCGGCGTTGAAGACACAGGGAATCCGGGCAGTTCCGCTGGCGGTCGGCAGGGAAGAGGCGATCCGCCTCGGAAAGCAGTATGTCCACAACGATATCTGTTTCCCGGCGCAGATTGTCATCGGCGAGGCGCTGGCAGCACTTCGGAGTGGTCAGTATGTGCCATCTGAGACGGCGATCGGTATGGGAAAATACATCGGTGACTGCCGCCTGACCCATTACAGTGCGCTGCTTCGCAAGGCGCTTGACGACGCCGGCTACCCGGAGGTGGCGATTCTGACGAACGATGACGTCGATTATCATGATCTGCATCCGGGCTTCCGGATGAACCTTGTGTCGGCGATCCGTCTGGCGGGAGCGCTTCCGATGATCGATATTCTGGAAGAGCTGCTTCGCAAGATCCGCCCGTATGAGAAAGTTTCCGGAAGCAGTGATCAGGCATTTGGCGAGGCGATGGATTTCGTCGTGGATGGTCTGGAGCAGCATGGGCTTTCAGGCGCTCTGCGAGGCTTTAAAAAGGCGATCCAGCGGATGAATGCGATCGAATATGACCGGAGCCAGCCGCGCCCGCGCGTCCTGATCATCGGCGAGTATCTCCTCAATTTCCATCCGGGCGCGAATCATGAGATTGAGCGCTACCTGGAGAAAAATGGATTTGAGATTATTGAGGCGCGGATGACGGATGTTATCCGGAAAACGTATTTCTGCCAGGATGAGCAGATTCGGACGTATCATCTGAAAAAGCCGTTTGTCAAGAAAAACTGGTACCATGTGGCGAACCGGGTATTTGACGCTGCGCACGCGGCAGCGGATCGGATAGCGAAACAGCATCCGCTCTATACGCCTGTCTGCCGCCTGCCGGAACTGGTAAAGGAAAGTGACCCGATCATCCCGCACACCTTTGATGCGGGCGAGGGCGTGCTGATTCCGGGCGAGATCCTGCACCATGCGGCGCATGGCTGCCGGGCATTTGTGATTTTACAGCCATTTGGCTGTCTGCCAAACCATGTGGTAGGACGCGGCATCGTAAAAAAAATGCGGGAAATGTACCCGGACGCCCAGATCCTGCCGCTTGACTACGATCCGGATGTGAGCTTTGCCAATCTGGAAAACCGCCTGCAGATGCTGATTATGAATGTGAAAGAAAGAAGCGTGGACACGGTTGCCCTGCCGGACGTGGGGCAGAGAAGCCCCGTGGAGACTATGAATAGAAAACAGAAAAACGCCGATAATAAAAAGCAGAAAGTTTCCTGATTTCGGGTTAGACAAAAATAGAAATCACATAAGCCCACGCGGCGGAAAGGGACAGGCTATGAAACATCTGGAAATTGAAAAGGTGATTGGACGGGAGATTGTTGATTCGAGAGGAAATCCAACAGTGGAGGCGGAAGTTTATCTATCAGACGGAAGCATAGGACGCGGCGCGGCACCGAGCGGTGCATCGACAGGTGAATTTGAGGCTCTGGAGCTGCGAGACGGCGACAAGTCGCGTTTCGGCGGAAAGGGCGTACAGAAAGCAGTCCAGAATGTGAATACCGTGATTGCAGAGGTGTTAAGGGGCATGGATCCGGCGGACGTCTATGGGGTTGATAAAGCGATGATCGAGGCGGACGGAACCAAGGATAAATCCAAGCTGGGCGCGAATGCGATCCTGGCGGTTTCGATCGCGAACGCACGGGCAGCAGCCAATGCGTATGGTCTCCCGCTGTACCGTTTCCTCGGCGGTGTGTCTGGAAACCGTCTTCCGGTTCCGATGATGAACATTTTAAACGGCGGCGCGCATGCGGCAAACACCATCGATGTACAGGAGTTCATGATTATGCCGGTTGGAGCAGAGAGCTTTTGTGAGGGACTCCGCTGGTGTACCGAGGTGTTCCATGTACTGGCAGCATTGCTTAAAGAGCGCGGACTGGCAACCTCTGTCGGTGATGAGGGCGGTTTTGCACCGGATCTGGGAAGTGACGAAGAAGCAATCCAGTGCATCTTAGAGGCAGTGGAGAGAGCCGGATATAAGCCGGGCGAGAGTTTTGTCCTGGCGATGGATGCGGCATCCAGTGAGTGGAAGAGCGGCAGGAAGGGCGAATATCTGCTTCCGAAGAGTGGCAAACACTTCACCTCCGAGGAGCTGATCGCACACTGGAAACAGCTCTGCGGGAAATACCCGATCGCCTCGATCGAGGATGGTCTGGACGAGGAGGATTGGGAAGGCTGGCAGAAGATGACCGCAGAACTCGGCGGACAGGTGCAGCTGGTCGGCGACGATTTGTTTGTAACAAATACCGAACGCCTGGAAAAAGGTATCCGTCTCGGCTGCGGCAATTCGATCCTGATTAAGCTGAACCAGATTGGATCCGTCTCCGAGACACTGGAGGCAATCAAGATGGCACATAAGGCAGGTTACACGGCGATTGTATCCCACCGTTCCGGCGAGACCGAGGATACGACGATCGCAGATCTGGCGGTCGCATTGAATACCTGCCAGATCAAGACGGGCGCACCGAGCCGGAGTGAGCGCGTGGCAAAATACAACCAGCTTCTGCGGATTGAGGAAGAGCTGGGAACCGGCGCACAGTATCCGGGGAAGGCGGCATTTAATAAAAATTAAGTTGTCTTTTTTGCGAGATATCGTGCAGACAAGCAATCTGTTACATTGCATGAAATGTGTGAATTGTTCCGAAAACGAATGCATTTCCTCAGAAACAGACAAAAATCATCTGGGGAAATGCCGGATGGCGTCGAAACAAAGGAAAATAGAATACAACTTTGAAAAGGAATGCGTTTTACCGTACAACCAGGACGGAGAGAAACGTATTCCTTTTTGTTTTGCATAAGACCGAAAAAAGGAATATTGCTAAAAGTTTGACAATATTTTAAAAAATAATCGTTTTTATACGAAATTTATTGACAAAACAGTGGGAATGATTGTAAAATAACTGTAAAGCAAATATGAAAAAAGGATTTATTTTTTTTGAACGAATGGAAAAACGTTTTACCAAAGGAATGGTCCGGCGGATAACGTATTTCACATAAAAAGGAGGATGAAAGAATGAGAAAGAGAACATTAAGCATTGTACTTGCAGCAGCAATGTGTGCCAGCTTAACAGCCTGCGGCGGTGGCGGAAGTACTGCTGAGACAACGGCAGCTGACAGCAGCAATACCGAGACAAAGGCAGCCGACGCTTCAGAGAAATCTGACAAACCGCTTCGTGTGTGTGTTGTCTACACCGGCAACTTAGGTGATAAGAGCTACAATGACTCCTGCAACATGGGTGCACAGAAAGCAGTTGAGGATTTCGGCATCGAGCTTAAGAGCCTTGAGGGTACCACTGCTGAAGAGTGGAAAGCAAACCTACTTCAGGCTTGTGATGACGGCTACGATTTAATCATCGGTGCTTCTTCCAACATCGCAGATTATATCACTGAGAATGCATCCAGTTATCCGGATACCAAGTTTGCAGTTATCGATACAACCGTTGATCTGCCGAACGTTGAGTCCATCAGCTTTGCTCAGAATGAGGGCTCCTTCCTGGCAGGTGCGGCAGCAGCTATGTTCACCACCAAGACCGATATCCCGAATGTCAATGAAGATCATATCATCGGCTGGGTAGGCGGTATGGATATTCCGGTACTTCATGACTTCTATACAGGTTATGAGCAGGGCGCGAAGTATATCGATCCGGATATCAAGATTCTTCAGGCTTTTGCAGGAAGCTGGACGGATCCGTTAAAGGGTAAAGAGCTGACGTTAGCACAGTATGAGCAGGGTGCTGATATTGTCATGAACGTAGCATCCGGTACCGGTGTTGGTATTCTGGAAGGTGCAAAAGAAGCTGACAAATACGCAATCGGCGTTGACTTAAACCAGGATTCCGATCAGCCTGGACATGTTCTTACTTCCATGGTTAAGAGAGTTGATAATGCTTGCTATCTGGTTATCCAGTCTGCAGTAGAGGGAACTTTTGAGGGCGGCACAACCAAATATCTGGCATTGAAGGACGGCGGTGTCAGCCTGACCGATTTCTCTGTTATCAAAGAATCTCTGGGCGACAAATTCCCGCAGGATATCGTTGATAAGTGTGATGAGCTTGCCGAGAAGATCAAATCCGGCGAGATCGTAGTTGAAAACTATGAAGGATTTGGCCCACAGGCATAATTGATAAAGACAAGGCCGGGAGCGAGTGAAACCTGGCGGCGAAGGGGGATCTGAATTCTTTCAGGTTCCCCTTCATTTTCAACAAAATGTTTTTTCTTGGAAAGAGCCGTCAGGCATTTCCGGACGAGAGGGTGATCGAATGAACGAATACGTAGTGGAGATGAAAGGAATTGTCAAAAATTTCGGGCAGGTTCAGGCGGTAAAGCATGGTGAATTTACTCTGAAAAAGGGCGAGATTCATTCTCTGATTGGTGAAAATGGAGCTGGTAAATCCACCATGATGAAGCTTCTGTACGGCATGTATCCCATTGACGAGGGCGAGATTATCGTCAAAGGTGAACCGATGGGAACCATCACACCGAAGCTTGCAATTGAGCACGGTGTCGGCATGGTCCATCAGGAATTTATGCTGGTGAATGAGCTGACGGTTCTGGAGAATATTATTCTGGGATTTGAACCGAAAAAGGGATTGACAATTGACTTTGACAAGGCAAGAAAAGAAGTTAAAAAGTATATTGAACAGTATCATATGGACGTGCAGCTGGATAAGAAGGTAAGCCAGATTTCAGTAGGCGAGGCGCAGCGTGTCGAGATTATCAAGACATTGATGCGAGGTGCTGATATCATCATTCTGGATGAGCCTACAGCGGTTCTGACCCCTCAGGAGGCGGAACGTCTGTTTGAAATCCTGAATAATCTGAAACAGGATGGAAAATCCCTTGTCTTTATTTCTCATAAGCTGAATGAGGTTATGGCAATATCAGACCGCATCTCTGTGATGCGTCAGGGACAATATATGGGCACTGTTAATAAAGAGGAAACCTCTCCGCTGGATCTGACCAAACGAATGATCGGACGTGAAGTATTCTTAAACATTGATAAGGCTTATTCTGAGGCGGGAGATACGATTCTGGAGGTTCAGGATGTGTGGATTCCCAGCCAGAAGGAGACATCGAAGATCCGGGGCATGTCCCTGCATGTCAAGGCCGGTGAGATTGTCGGCGTGGCAGGTATCGATGGAAATGGACAGAGTGAGCTGGTTGAGGCGATCACCGGACTTCGCAAGGTAGAGAAGGGCAAGATCCTTCTTTGCGGCAAGGATATTACGAATCAGAGTCCGAGAAAAGTAAGGGAGAGCGGTCTTTCCCATATTCCGGAGGACCGAAATACAAGAGGTCTGAACCGTGCCATGACCATTGAGGAAAACCTGATTGCAGTCCGGCTGGATCAGCCTCCCTTTACCAAGGGCATTATGATGAATAAATCGGGACAGGATGCTTATGCAAAGGAGATGGTAGAGCAGTTTGATATCCGCCCGGCGGATTATAATCTTCCTACCTCCTCCTTATCCGGCGGCAATGCACAGAAGGTAGTAGTAGCCCGGGAGGTATCTCTTGGCAATAAGCTTCTGGTAGCATCCCAGCCTACCAGAGGTGTAGATATCGGTGCCATCGAACTGATTCGAAATACCCTGGAAAAGGCGAAAAAGGCAGGCGCCGGTGTTCTGCTGGTTTCGGCAGAGCTGGAAGAGATTATCTCCCTTTCAGATCGTATCGTAGTTATCCATGAAGGTAAAATTACCGGTGAGATGAGAGCCGACGAGGCCAATGAAAACAATCTGGGTCTGCTTATGATGGGCGGTACAGACACAGGGAAGGACGGTGAAGCAGCAGTATGAATCAGACATTAAATGGTATTCGAAGGATTCTTATTACGATACTCGTTGCGATGGGTGTCGGTGCGCTGTTTATCATAGCCATCGGGGAAAATCCCATTGATGCATATGCGGCGCTGTTCCGCGGTGCTTTTGACGGAAAGCTCCGTCTGGGCACAACCTTGGCAGGATTTACTCCGCTGCTGCTGACATCCATTGCCTTTGCAGTTGCAGCGAAAGCAGGTGCTTTTAACGTAGGTGTTGAGGGCGAGGTTTTCTTGGGCGGTATCACAGCTGCTTATATTGGCATTAACTGGACCTTCCTTCCGAAGCCGGCTCTGTATGTGGCCTGTTTTGTAGGCGCTATGGCGGTAGCAGCTGCCTGGGCCTTTATTCCGGCGGTTCTGCGTGCCTATTATAATGTAAATGAAGTATGTACCACCATTTTGATGAACACGGTAGCCCTTTATATTACATCTTATCTGGTCAGCGGACCTATGAGTGCGGGTACTGCTAACGCTCAGTCCCTGCCGGTTACGGTAAGGCTGTATCAGTTTATGAAACCCAGCAGTGTTAACGTAGGTATTTTCATCGCGGCCATCACCGTGATTGTGATTATTTTTATGCTTCAGAAGAGCAGCTGGGGCTATAAGATTCGTACCGTTGGCCTGAATCCGACTCATGCGGATTATGTGGGAATTGATTCTAAGAAGGTGTTTATCGGTGCCATGATGCTTTCTGGTATGTTGGGCGGCATGGCAGGATGCATCGAGGTTCTGGGTGTTCATGGATATTTCCTGAACAACTTTGCAACCGGACTTGGAAGCAATGGTATGCTGGCAGCTCTGATTGTAAAGAACAACATGGTTTCGACTCCATTTATGGCATTTTTCCTGGCAGTTTTAAAATCGGGCGCTATGGGAATGCAGCAGTCAACCGGTGTGCCGAAATCACTGGTTGATACCATTACAGCTGTGTTCATTATCATAGCGACCATGGAGACTGCGTTCCAGTTTGCAAAGAAACGTAAAAAGAAAACGGAGGAGAAGAAGGAGGATAAGGCATGAATGCGATAATGCAGAATTTTGATAAAATCTTTAATGCGTCGCTGATTTATGCAACGTTTCGTTCAGCGACTCCGATCATCTTTGCCGCTCTTTGTGCGGCTATCACTCAGCAGGCCAATATCTTAAATATCGGTACAGAGGGTATCATGCTGGTAGGTGCTTTTACTGCAGTTGCAGTCAGCTTCTTTACCGGAAGCTGGTTATTAGGCATTCTGGCAGCGATGATCGCCGGTGCTGTCATTGCTATGATCATGGCAGTGGGACATATCCGGTACAATTCGGAGATCTGCGCCATCGGTATGGGTATTAATATGCTGGCACTGGCTATTACTAAATTCATGGTAAATGCGATTTTCCACAGTACCGGAAGTTTTTCAAGCCCGGATATCAAGGCGATTCCCCGTGTGAACGTTGCATTTTTAGACAATCTTCCGGTGGTGGGGGATCTGTTTAACAACTGGTGCGTGACCGAGTGGTTTGCCATCGTTCTGATTATCCTGCTTCAGTTTTTCTTCTATAAAACTGTATGGGGACTGCGTCTGCGTGCAGTAGGTCAGTTTCCGGAAGCGGCGAAGACGGCAGGTATCAAAGTAAATGCTGTGAAATATCAGGCAATGCTGCTTTCCGGTCTCATCGGAGGTCTGGCAGGTGCTCATCTTTCCCTGGGTTACAGTACCCAGTTTATCGAGAACATGACCAACAACCGTGGTTTTATGGGCGTTGCAGCCATGTATTTCGGCGGTGCCAACCCGGTTCTGACCACACTGGGCTGTCTGCTGTTTGGATTTTCAGATTCCGTCGGTGCCCGTCTCCAGGCATATGGCATTCCATCCCAGTTCGTTCTGATGATGCCGTATATCGTGACCATCGCGGTACTGGCAATTTCCATGATTGCGAAGATTTCAGCCAACAAGAAGAGAGAATCATCCCTGCATGTGGGAAGCTGATGATGAAGAAAGATAAAACACTATAAGGAGGACATAATCAGATGGAAAAGACAAAAATTATTCTTGACTGCGATCCGGGACATGATGACGCGGTCGCGATCACGCTGGCGGCGAACAGTGACAAGATCGATCTGTTAGGTATTACAGTCGTAGCAGGCAACCAGACGCTGGAGAAAACGCAGATTAATGCGAGAAATGTGTGCCAGTGGCTCGGTGTGGATGTGCCAGTGTATGCGGGCTGCGGACAGCCGATGGTGCGTGAAAAAATGATAGCGGGCGATATCCACGGTGAAACAGGGCTGGATGGTCCGGTTTTCCCGCCGCTGACAAAAGAATTAGAGAAAGAGCATGCAGTCGATTTCATCGTTAAAACCCTGATGGAGTCCGATGGCGATATCACGATGGTGACAACCGGTCCGATGACCAATCTGGCGATGGCGATGCGGATGGAACCGGCGATTATTCCGAAGATCAAACAGATCGTCCTGATGGGAGGCGCGTATACCAATGGTAACGTAACTCCAGCGGCAGAGTTCAATATCATCGCCGATGCGGATGCAGCGTATGTATGCTTTACCAGCGGACGTCCAATCACGATGATGGGTCTGGATGTTACCCGCAAGGTACTGTGCTATCCGGAGATCGTTGACCGGATGGAGAAGATAGGCAATAAGGCATCCAAGCTCTTTGCGGATCTGATGCGCTTCTTCTGCAAGACCCAGAAAGAGGTATTTGGCTGGGAAGGCGGACCTCTGCACGATCCGGTTACGATCGCATGGCTGATTGATCCGAGCGTTGTGACCTTGAAACCGATGCATGTGGACATTGACATCCGCAGCGTCCAGTCCTACGGACGTACTAACTGCGATTTCTTCGGTTACGGCGGACAGGAGCCGACTGCAAACGTAGCGATCGATATCGATGCGGCGAAGTTCTGGGATATCGTTGAGGCAGGGCTGAGAAGATACAGCGAGGCATAGTTTATAATACTTGTGTTCGGAGGCAGATATAGATGAGAGACCTGAAAGAAGTTTTAGAGCAGAACAAAGAGAAATATATCGAAGAACTCAAGAATCTGGTGGGAATTGATACCCATGACTTAGGGCACGGAATCGATGGTGGTCTGGAGAAACAGGGACAGGAGTATATGGTAAACCTGTTTGAATCGATGGGAGCCGACGAGATCACGGTGGATCCGATGGATGAGGCTGTGATTCAGGAAAGCTACAAAAAGCACCAGGAAGGAAACCTGGGGCACAATCAGACCGACCGTGCCAATGTCTATGCGACATTTAAAGGAAAACAGGGCGGAAAAAGCCTGTTATTTAACGGTCATATTGACGTTATGCCGGCGGAGATGGAAGACGGCTGGACGAACCCGCCGTTTGAGCCGGTAATTCGGGATGGCAAGATGTACGGACGCGGCTGCACGGATATGAAGGGCGGTCTGATGGCATCGGTGATGGCGGTAAAGCTTTTGCAGGATGCCGGGTATGAGCTGCCGGGCGATGTGACAATTACCTCCGTGTGTGACGAGGAAGGCGGAGGCAATGGCTCGATCCAGGCGGTAATGCGCGGTCTGAAAGCCGACGGCGTTGTCAACTGCGAGCCGACCGACGATACCCTGATTCTGGCGCATATGGGCTGGGTATTCTTTAAGGTTGATTTTGAAGGAAAAGCGTGCCATTCCGGTGCAAAAGCCGAGGGCGTCAGCGCGATCGAGAAGGCGATCAAGGTAATTCAGGGGTTAAATGAGATGGAGCACCGCTGGCTTCTGACGATCCGCCACCGCCTGCTTCCGCCGCCGAGCTTAAATATCGGCGTGATCGAGGGTGGAACCGCCGGTTCTACCGTGCCGGGCGAGTGCAGTTTTTCTACCTGCGTCCACTATGTTCCTACCCTGATGAATCAGGATATGGTTGTAAAGGAATTTACAGAGGTCGTTGAGCGGATCAGCCGTTCCGACGCGTGGATGGAGGCACACCCGCCGAAGATTTCCATTTACCAGACCGGACATGGGTTTGAGATGGAGGAGGATCATCCGCTGGTAGACACCTTTAAGGAGGCGTACAGTGAGGCACTTTCGCGCAGCGTGAAGGTGGAAGGATCCCATTTTGGCTGTGATTCCCGCCTGTGGCGCAACATTGCCGGATGCCCGACGATCCAGTACGGACCGGGCGAGGGCGCACAGTGCCATACCGTGGATGAGTGGCTGAAGCTCGATTCCTATCTGGAAGCGATTCTGGTGTATGCGAAACTGATTCTTTCCTGGGGAGAGAAGAAATAAGGAATTGATAAATATATAAGGAGATAAAAATATGAGCAAGAAAGTTTTACTGGCAGGCGAGTCCTGGATGAGCTATACCACCCATGTAAAGGGCTTTGACGCGTTTTATACCTCTACCTATGAGACAGGAGAGAAATGGCTGAAAGCTGCATTGGAGGCAGGCGGCTACGAAGTAACCTTCCTTCCGAACCATCTGGCAAATGAGGAATTTCCATTTACAATGGAAGAACTGAAACAGTATGATCTGGTAATTCTGTCCGATATCGGAGCAAACACCCTGCTTCTGCCGGGCGCTACGTTTAACCGCAGTGAAAAAATGCCGAACCGCTGCAATCTGATCCGCGACTATGTCAACGATGGCGGCGCTCTTCTGATGGTCGGCGGTTATCTGACCTTCTCCGGCGTGGATGCAAAGGGCAAATGGCATGACACAGCCGTACAGGAGGTTCTTCCAGTCGAGGTTCTGACGGTCGATGACCGTATGGAACACTGCGAGGGTGTAAAACCGGTAACCGTGGGCGAGCATGAAGCTTTAAAGGGCATTCCGACCGACTGGCCGGAGGTTCTCGGTTACAATAAGGTAATCGCAAAACCGGAGGCAGAGGTTCCGGTTACTGTAGAGGGCGATCCGTTTATCGCATTTGCTTCTTATGGAAAAGGGCGCAGTGGTGTTGTCACAACCGACTGTGCACCGCACTGGGCACCGCCGGAATTCTGCGAGTGGGAATACTACAATAAATTGTGGCAGAATATCGCAGACTGGCTGATTCAGAAATAAGATAGCAGGAAAAAGGAGAGCGCGTATGGACGGAGCGGTGAAACTTTTAAAAGAGCTTCTGACCATTCGGAGTGTCAATGGACGGGATGACGAGGGAGCAGTGGCAGAATATTTGTGCAAGTATTTCGAACAATCGGGAATTTCTGCACATATACAGCGGATTGACGCGACACATGCCAATGTGCTGGCGGAGCTTGAGGGGGAGTCGGATGACGCTCCGATCTTCTGGAACGGGCATCTGGACACGGTTCCTTACGGAGATACCGGAGAATGGAAGACTGACCCGGCGGTTCCGGTGGAACGGGACGGTTTTCTCTATGGCCGCGGTGCCAGCGATATGAAGAGTGGGCTTGCCGCGATGGTGTACGCGCTCTGTGAATATAAAAAATCCGGTCGTCCGGTGCCGCGTACGATCCATTTCCTCGGAACCTGTGATGAGGAAAAGGGCGGCATCGGCGCCAGGGAGATCTTAAAGGAAGTCCCGGAGACGTCGATTGGAACGCTTCTGATAGGAGAACCGACGGGATGCAGGCTGGGCGTGGCGCAGAAAGGCTGCCTGTGGCTGGAGATAGAAGCACACGGAAAGACGAGCCACGGGGCATACCCGCATGAGGGCTGCAATGCCGTGGAACAGGCGATGGCGCTGACAGGTGAGATTGAAACATATGTGAAAAGCTTCACACACCCGGTTCTCGGCGCATCGACCGCGCAGGTAACGCAGATTTCCGGCGGCGTGGCGCCAAATATGACGCCGGACACCTGCCGGATTCTCATGGATATCCGTATGACACCAGGACTGACAAGCCAGATGGTAGTCGGTCAGGCGGAGGCGTTTGCGGCGGCGCGTTCCGTTACATCGGAAGAAAAATTCCGCGTCAGCTGCCGGATTGTCAATGACCGGCGGGCGATCGAGATTGGAGAATCCCATCCGCTTGTGAAACAGCTCTCGAAGGAACTGGAGAAAAAAGGGCTTCCGGTGGAGACGACTGGGATTAATTTCTTTACAGATGCTTCGATCCTGGTGGAACACAAGCTGGATGCAGCCGTTCTCTTATTTGGTCCGGGCGAGGCAGGTATGGCGCATAAGCCAAATGAGCGGGTCGAGATAGAAAAATATCAGAAATCCATTCAGGTTCTCATGGATCTGATCGCATCGGAGGTGGATGAGTGAGGGCAACCATCAAGGATATTGCCGCTGAGACTGGTTTTTCCGTGACGACAATCTCACTGGTTCTCAATGGAAAAGGATATAAGATCTCGGATGAGACAAAGAATCAGATCCTAGCGAAGGCGCGGGAACTGAATTATCGTCCGAACCAGCTCGCGGTCAGTCTGGTAAAGCGGCAGAGCAAGACCATAGGATTTATCGTCCCGGATATTTCCAATGTATATTTTGCCAATATGGCGCGCGCGATCGATGAGGCGTGCCGCGAAAATGGTTGGAGTGTGATTCTCTGCAACACGAATGATAATTATGACCGGGATCGCGAGTATATCGATCTTCTGGCGGATAAAGGCGCGGACGGCATTGTGTTTATCATGGCTAAAGATAATACGCGGGAGATGGCGGCGGAGGAGATTGATTATCTGGAATCGATCCACATACCCTATGTGGTAGTTGACCGGATCCCGGAGCTTCGGAACTGTCCGGCGGTCGGTACCGACCATGAGATCGGCGGTTATCTGGCGGCGCGCCATCTGTTAAGTCTTGGACACCGGCGGATTGCCTGCGTCGTGGGACCGCATGCGACCCAGATGGATTCGGAGGCGCGTTACCATGGCTACTGCCGGGCGATGGAGGAGGCGGGAATTCCGGTGGATGAACGTCTCGTCTGTGTCGGCGAGTATACGCAGGAGGGCGGCGCGGCGGCGGTCGAAAAGCTCATTTCACAGGATTTTACGGCGATTTTCGCCTGCAACGACGCTTCGGCGTATGGCGTATGCAGAAAACTCAAGGAATACAGAAAGAAAGTACCGGAAGATGTTTCGGTTGTCGGATACGATGACGTTTTCTATGCCCGGATGCTGGAGGTGCCGCTGACAACGATACGCCAGCAGGTACGGGAGATGGGAAGAGAGGCGGTACGGCTGCTTCTGAAACAGATACGGGAACATAAAAGACCGGAGAGCAAGGTAATCTTTGCGCCGGAACTGGTGGTGCGGGAGAGCACGGCGAGAATACAGCCGTCTCAGTAACCGGAGAGAGAGGGGAGCAGAGTGAAGGTATTGAATTTTGGTTCACTGAATATTGATTATACGTATCAGGTGGATCATTTTGTAAGAGCGGGAGAGACGATGTCCTCCGAGTCGCTGCAGGTATTCAGCGGCGGCAAAGGGCTGAATCAGTCGATCGCGCTGAGCAAGGCGGGCGCAGACGTATGGCACGCCGGAGCTGTCGGAGCCGGGGATGGAGATTTCCTTATCGAGCAGATGAAGAAGGCGGGCGTCCACACGGAGTTGATCGAGCATCTCGACGGGCAGACAGGACACGCGATCATCCAGAAAGATCCGGCAGGGCAGAACTGCATTCTGCTGTATGGCGGTGCCAACCAGCGGATCACGAGGGAAATGGTGGATCGCGTCCTGACACAGTTTGAGGCGGACGATTTCCTGATTTTACAGAATGAGATCAGCGAGATCGGCTATATCATGGAGAAAGCCCATGAAAAAGGCATGAAGATCGTTCTGAATCCGTCCCCGATGAATGCGAAGATCCTGTCCTATCCGCTGGAATATGTGGATTACTTCTTATTAAATGAGGTGGAGGCGTCGGATATCTGTGGCATTGAGGCAACCAAAGATCCGCAGGCGCTGATGAACGGACTGGTAAAACAGTTCCCGGAGGCGAAGATTGTCCTGACACTCGGCGGCGATGGTTCCGTGTACCGCGATGGTGACACAGTCCTTCGTCAGGGAATCTATAAAGTGCCGGTTGTGGACACGACGGCGGCAGGCGATACATTTACCGGTTATTTTATCGGCGGCTTACAGCTCGGTGAAGACCCGAAGACGGCGCTGGAACATGCGGCAAAAGCGGCAGCGATCGCCGTTTCCCGCCCAGGAGCAGCTCCGTCGGTGCCGAACCGGGAGGAAGTCGAGACGTTTGAAGGATAAAAAGCACCTGAAAACTTGTCTTTTAAAACAGAATATAGTAAAATACCATTTGGTGGCGTTTCCGAAATTCGGGCTGGTACCGGGATTTGCGGAGGCGCCTCTTTTTTGCGCCCGTCTGACTCTTGTCAGTGTGGGCCTGTAGAAATAAAAAAGGAGAAGGTAAGTAGAAATGGGAAGAGAACGTTTTTCCTCTCGGCTGGGATTTATCCTGATTTCCGCGGGCTGTGCGATCGGTCTGGGAAATGTGTGGAGATTCCCGTACATCGTCGGTCAGTATGGCGGCGCGGCGTTTGTACTGATTTATGCGGCATTTCTGGTGCTTTTAGGTCTTCCGATCATCGTTATGGAATACTCGGTCGGCAGAGCGAGCCAGAAGAGTGCGGCGCTTTCATTTGATGTGCTGGAGCCAAAGGGTACTAAGTGGCATTTTGAAAAATGGTTCGCGATGGCGGGCAACTATGTCCTGATGATGTTTTATACGACGGTAGCCGGATGGCTTCTGCTGTATGTGTTCAAGATGGCGAAAGGCGATTTCGTGGGTCTGGATGCGGACGGTGTAGCCGGGGAATTTGGCTCTGTACTGGCAAATCCGGGACTGATGACGGTATTTATGCTGCTCTGTGTCGTATTCTGTTTTTCCATCTGTGCGATGGGACTCCAGAACGGCGTTGAGAAGATCACAAAGATGATGATGGTCTGCCTGTTATTCCTGATGGTTGTGCTGGCAATCAATTCGGTGCGGATGGAAGGCGGACGTCCGGGACTTGAATTTTACTTAAAGCCGGATTTTGGCAAGATTCAGGAGGTTGGTGTCGGCAAGGTCGTATTTGCGGCGCTGGGACAGTCGTTCTTCACGTTGAGTATCGGTATCGGTGCGATGGCGATTTTTGGAAGTTATATCGATAAAGAGCGCAGCCTGACCGGCGAGGCGATCAATGTACTGGTCCTTGACACGCTGGTAGCGTTTATGGCGGGACTTATCATTTTCCCGGCGTGTGCGGCTTACGGTATCGAGGCAGGACAGGGACCAAGCCTGATCTTCATCACGCTGCCGAATGTATTTAACCACATGGCAGGCGGACGTTTCTGGGGCACGCTGTTCTTTGTCTTTATGACCTTTGCGGCGGCATCAACGGTCACAGCGGTATTCCAGAATATCGTATCCTTTGCAACGGATCTGACTGGCTGTTCGATCAAAAAGGCAGTCTGCGTCAATCTGGTGGTGATTGCGGTCCTGTCGCTTCCGTGCGTGCTGGGTTTCAATCTCTGGAGTGGTTTCATGCCGTTCGGAGAGGGCAGCAACGTGTTGGATCTCGAGGATTTCATCGTCAGCAACAACCTGCTTCCACTCGGAAGTCTCGTTTACCTGATGTTCTGTACCAGCCGGTATGGATGGGGATTTGAGAATTTTCTCAAGGAGGCAAATGAGGGAAAAGGCGTGAAGTTCCCGCGCCAGGTGCGAGCGTATGTGACATATGTCATTCCACTGATTGTGCTGTTTATTTTTGTGCAGGGGTACTGGAGTAAGTTTTTCCAGTAGACTGTGCAGCTCTTTAGGTAACGAGAAAAAAGGAAAGTCCGGCAGAGGCAAACTCCGCCGGACTTTCCTTTTTTCGCCAAGGCTATTGACATAGTATTTAAGGGAAAGTTTTACGGGATTTTTACACAGTTTTGTTGATTCTGTATAAACAAAAGCTATATTATAACCATTTGTATTAATTTTTATACAGAGTGAAGGGGGCAGAAGATTCATTTTTCAATTGTGAATTTTTTTTACCTGTGTTATACTATACGCGGTAGATTCTAGCTCCTACGCCCGATAATATTTTCACAATTTCGGCAGAAAAGGCATCTGACGGGAGGTGAATGGGTGGAGGATGAAGGAAAATTTAGTAAGAGAAAGAGGGTTTAATTGATGGGTTTGGCTACATTTATAGGCGGCATTCATCCATATGAGGGTAAAGAACTGTCTGAGGATAAGCCGATCAAGGTTCTCGAACCGTTACAGGGCGAGATCATGGTTTATCCGCTGTCCCAGCACATTGGCGCACCTGCGAAACCACTGGTAGCGAAGGGCGATCACGTGCTGAAAGGCCAGATCATTGCAGAGGCAGGCGGATTTATTTCCGCAAACGTACTTAGTTCTGTTTCCGGTACGGTAAAGGGAATCGAGTCCAAGCTGGTTGCTAATGGTGCAATGGTTCAGTCAATCCTGGTGGAGAATGACGGTGAAGAAGAGGCGATTGAGGGCTTCGGAACAGACAGAGATGCAACAAAGCTGTCGAAAGAAGAGATCCGTAAGATCGTTAAGGATGCCGGTATCGTCGGCCTGGGCGGCGCTGGTTTCCCGACACATGTAAAGCTTACTCCGAAAGATGAGAACGCAATTGATTACGTTATCGTCAACGGTGCAGAGTGCGAGCCGTACTTAACCAGTGACTATCGTACCATGATGGAGCGTCCGGAGCAGATTATCGGCGGCCTGAAGGTTATGCTTCAGCTGTTTGACAATGCGAAGGGTGTTATCGGTATCGAGAACAACAAGCCGGAGGCTATCAAGAAGCTGACGGAGATGGTAAAGGACGAGCCGAGAATCGAAGTATGTCCGCTGCTTACCAAGTACCCGCAGGGTGGTGAGCGTACACTTATCTATGCAGTGACAGGACGTGAGATCAATTCTTCCATGCTGCCGGCAGATGCAGGCTGTATCGTAGACAATATTGATACCGTTGCTTCTATTTATAATGCAGTATGCAAGACAACTCCGCTGATCCGCAAGATCATTACGGTAACCGGTGATGCCATTGCAGAGCCGCAGAACTTTGAGGTACGCCTTGGTACCAACTATCAGAGACTGGTAGAGGCAGCAGGCGGCTTTAAACAGGAACCGGAGAAGATGATTTCCGGTGGTCCTATGATGGGACAGGCTCTTTTCAGCCTTGACTTCCCGGTAGCGAAGACTTCATCTGCTCTGACCACCTTTACCAAGGATCAGGTAGCAGCGATGGAGCCGTCAGCATGTATCCGCTGCGGACGCTGCGTAGGCGTTTGTCCGGAGCATCTTGTACCTCCGCTGATGATGAAGGCATCTACGGCTCACGACCTTGAGAAATTCCAGAGCTTAAACGGCATGGAATGCGTTGAGTGCGGATGCTGTGCATATGCTTGTCCGGCAAGACGGCCGCTGACCCAGGCATTCAAAGAGATGCGTAAGGCAGTAGCAGCCAGCCGCAGAAAGTAGGAGGTGGGAAGAAATGGAAAAATTATTAAAAGTATCGTCATCACCTCACGTTCGTGACGGAGTTACGACACAGCGCCTGATGTTTGACGTTGTGATCGCCATGATTCCTGCCAGTGTTTATGGTGTATGGCAGTTCGGCATGAATGCACTTCTGGTTCTGATCGCTACCGTGATCGCCAGTGTGGCAGCCGAGTATCTTTATGAGAAATTAATGCACAAGCCGATTACGATTTCGGACGGCAGTGCAGTTGTTACCGGCATGATTCTTGCACTGAATATGCCGCCGGAAATCCCGGTTTGGATCCCGGTTCTTGGTGCATTCTTTGCAATCATCGTTGTAAAACAGCTTTACGGTGGTCTGGGACAGAACTTCATGAACCCGGCACTGGCAGCCAGATGTTTCCTTCTGACTTCCTTCGCTCTGTTTATGAATAACTTCTCATCCGCAAAGCTTGGATTTGACAGTCTGACAGGTGCAACTCCGCTGGCACAGTTAAGAGCCGGTGAGACAGTGGATCTGGCATCCCTGGTAATCGGACGTATCCCGGGAACTATCGGTGAGGTATCTGTAATTGCCCTGCTGATTGGTGCGATTTACATGGTAGTCCGCAAAGTTATCAGCCCGGTTATTCCGCTGATTTACATTGGAACCGTATTTGTATTTACATTCCTGTTTGGCGGATTCAACCTGACCTATTCTCTCAGTGAGATCTGTGCAGGTGGTCTTATCTTCGGTGCATTCTTTATGGCAACCGATTATGTAACGAGTCCTCTGACTCCGAAGGGACAGATCGTATACGGACTGATCCTCGGAATCGTAACCGGAATCTTCCGTCTCTGGGGTGCTTCTCCGGAGGGCGTTTCCTATGCGATCATCTTCAGCAACCTGCTGGTTCCGCTGATTGAGCGCTATACGCTTCCGACAGCATTTGGAAAAGGAGGTCAGAAGAAATAATGAACCAGATTATCAAAAATACAATCATCCTTTTCGTTATTACTCTGGTAGCTGGTATCTGTCTGGGAACAGTACATGATATTACGCTGGATCCGATTGCACAGGCACAGGAGGCAGCAGCTACTAAAACTTATCAGGAAGTTTACCCGGATGCGGCAAGCTTTGATGAACCGCAGGAGCTGGCTGACGCAGTAACTGCTGCAGCGGACAGCATCTCTGAGTGGGGATTTGGAAAAGTTACCATCAATGATGCAAAAGAAGCGCTGGATGCAAGCGGCAACCAGATCGGTTACCTGATTACCTCTACCTCCGCAGAGAGCTACGGCGGCAACGTGCAGATCGCAGTTGGTATCACCAACGAGGGCGAGCTGACCGGTATCGGTTTCTTAAGCATCAGCGATACGCCAGGTCTTGGTATGAGAGCCAAAGAACCGGATTTCAAGGATCAGTTTATCGGCAAGAAAGCTGAGAACCTGGAAGTTACAAAGACAGGCGCGTCTGCAGATAATCAGATTGAAGCCATCAGTGGTGCAACGATCACTTCCAAGGCAGTCACCAACGCGACAGATGCAGCTATCTATTTCGTGGCTAACTGCCTGGCACAGTAGGAGGTGGAAAGATTATGAATAAATATGTAGAGCGCTTATATAACGGTATCTGGAAAGAAAACCCGATTTTCGTTCAGATGCTGGGTCTGTGTCCGACCCTGGCGGTAACCACTTCCGCCATCAACGGTGTCGGCATGGGACTTTCGACAACCGCCGTACTGATTGCGGCGAACTTTCTGATTGCATTGCTTCGTAAGATCATTCCGGACGGCGTACGTCTGCCGGCAGAGATCGTAGTCGTAGCATCCTTCGTAACCATCGTAGATATGTTGATGGAAGGTTTCGTTCCAAGCTTATATGCTTCCCTGGGACTTTACATTCCGCTGATCGTAGTTAACTGTATCATCCTTGGCCGTGCCGAGGCATATGCTATGAAGAACGGTCCGATCCTGTCTGCATTTGACGGTATCGGTATGGGACTTGGATTTACAGTTGCTCTGGCACTCATCGGTTCTTTCCGTGAGCTTCTGGGTGCAGGTACTATCTTTGGTATCCAGATTATGCCGGCTTCCTATCAGCCGATCTCAATCTTCATCCTGGCGCCGGGTGCATTCTTCGTACTGGCTTGCCTGACTGCTCTTCAGAATCGTCTGAAGATGCCGTGTGCAACAAACGGTTCCGTAAAAGAGAAGAAGAAGGGTGGCTGCTGCAGCGGCGACTGCTTAAGCTGTGCTGGTCATGATGCAGAAGTTAAGAAGGAACAGGAGGAGAAGTGATGAAAGAATTACTTATTATTGCGATAAGCTCGGCGCTGGTCAGCAACGTCGTACTGAGCCAGTTCCTCGGTATCTGCTCCTTCGTCGGCGTATCCAAAAAAGTTGAAACAGCAGCTGGTATGGGTGGTGCGGTTATCTTCGTTATTACCATCGCATCCATCGTTGCAAACCTGATTTATCAGTTCGTTCTGGCACCGCTTGGTATCGATTACCTGAAAACCATCGTTTTCATTCTCGTTATCGCAGCACTGGTTCAGATCGTTGAGATGTTCTTAAAGAAGTGCATGGTTTCCCTGTATAACGCGCTGGGTGTATTCCTTCCGCTGATTACAACAAACTGTGCCGTTCTTGGTGTTGCCCTGACAAACGTCCAGAACGGATATGGATTTTTACAGAGCGTGGTAAATGGTGTTGGTACAGCCGTTGGTTATACCATCTCCATCGTGCTTCTGGCAGGTATCCGTGAGCACATCGAGGGAAATGATATCCCGTATAACTTCCAGGGATCTCCTATCGTACTTGTAACGGCTGGTCTGATGGCGATTGCATTTCTCGGATTTTCCGGATTACTGTAGAAGGAGGAGACGAAAATGGATATGAATTCAATCATTATCGCTGCTGTCGTGATCGCGGCAGTCGGCATCATCGTTGGTGTCGGTCTGGGTCTGTTCGGCGCGAAATTTAAAGTTGAAGTAGATGAAAAAGAGGCAGCTGTTCGTGAAGAGCTGCCAGGCAACAACTGCGGTGGCTGTGGTTACCCGGGCTGTGATGGTCTTGCAAAGGCCATCGCAGAGGGCAAAGCTCCGGTTAATGCCTGCCCGGTCGGCGGTGCTCCGGTTGGCGAGAAGATCGCTGCTATCATGGGCGTAGAGGCTGGTTCCTCTGAGAAGAAGGTAGCTTTCGTTAAATGTAAAGGTACCTGCGACAAGACAAAAGTACAATACGAGTACCATGGTATCGAGGACTGTGCGAAGGCATCCGTTGTACCGGGTGGCGGTGCAAAGGCATGTTCTTACGGCTGTACCGGTTTCGGAACCTGTGTGAAGGCATGTAAATTCGATGCAATCCACGTGGTAGACGGCGTAGCGGTTGTAGACAAAGAGAAGTGTGTAGCGTGTGGTGCCTGCGTGGCAGCCTGCCCGAAACACCTGATCGACCTGGTACCGTACAAGGCAAAACATCTGGTACAGTGCAGCTCCCACGATCGTGGACCGGCTGTCAAGGCAGCCTGCCAGGTTGGCTGTATCGGCTGTACGCTGTGTACCAAGCAGTGTAAGTTTGACGCAATCCATATGGATAACAACGTAGCTGTTATCGATTATGAGAAGTGCGTAAACTGCGGAGCTTGTGCAGCGAAGTGCCCGGTTAAGGTTATTCAGTAAATAACGTAAATGAATACGCGTGACTGTGAAGGTACTGAACAGTCACGAATACGGAAGTAAAACGTCCGGTTGAACCGTTTGGAAAGACGGTTCAGCCGGACGTTTTGATTAGAAGAAGCTATATGGAGTGATATGAAACTTAAAGGATCGCTTTCGCCAGTGCGGTATGTATCACATTTAAGAGTGCCTGTGAGGTATACTGGCTGCCGCTTTCAAAGGAGAGATTTTCAAGCGACTGCGTGCTCACGATCTGCTCCGAGAGATGCGAAGCGGAAGGGGAGAGCAGCGGGTACATAGTTTCGATGGAATCACTTAAAGGACGGCAGGTAACAGAGGTGATTTGGGTGGAATCAACCGTGACTTCGACATTGACTGCCTGGCTGCCAAGTGTCAGGGTAGAACTGTACATGCCTGGCAGATAGTGGATACCAGCCGCAGCAGGGGCAGAAGCACTCTGTGTCTTCCTTCCAGGACGGAACATGATGAGGAGAAGCGCGATGAGAAGAAGCCCCAGCCCGATAAAGATAGCAGTATAAATAATCTCTTTCATGCGGAGTACGACAATTTTTGTTTTTGAACTCATAAGAAAGCTCCGGAATTCGTTTAGTACAGTGTATGAGACGGTTTGAGGGAAAATGAAAGAATATGATTTGTTATAAAAATAAAAGTCCCTATTTACATTTGTGTGTCTGATGTATCAACAGTATAATGATACATTTCACAAATTGCGTATGCGATTAGAAAATCAAGTAGTCCAAATTCCATAAAATGAAATTTTAGGGCAAATTACAGACATTAGCTTGGCTGTAGTATTTTTAAACAACATGTGTTAGACTACTGTTATACTAATCGGTATTTAACGAGGAGGTAATGATTATGAGTAGAAATATAAAAGGTGGTTTTTTAACATTAAGTGGTGTTGTTGGTATTGTGGGAATGATAATAGTGGCAATGCAAAATCCAGCAACTGAATGGGTAACGCCACCTGGAAGAATGATTGTAAGTATTTTAGAAAATGGATTATTGACTCCTACGGTTTTATTCCTTGTTCTTTTTATTTATGGATTGTATATTCTCCTAACGGAGAAAAACGATTGAGCAATACCGGTTTGTCGAATTAAGAAAACCGGTATTTGTGGAAGAGGAATTCTGTAATGAAATTTTTTGAAAATACCCGTAAGCCACAAGGCTTCGGCGGAAAATTGATGACGAAGATGATGAACAGCGGTCACGCCAAATTATCGCAATGGGGATTCTCAAATATCTCCGCGAAGTCTGATGCTGAAGTTCTGGACGTCGGCTGTGGCGGCGGAGCAAATATTGCGGTCTGGCTTGATAGATGTGGAAATGGCCACGTGACAGGAATGGATTATTCTGAGGTTAGTGTGGCAGAATCTCAAAAATTGAACGCCCTCGCCATTAAACAAGGGAAATGTAATGTAGTTCAAGGAGATGTATCTGCTATACCCTTTTCTGACGCGACTTTTGATTATGTTTCTGCCTTCGAAACAGTTTACTTTTGGCCAGGATTAGTAAAATGCTTTTCCGAGATCAACCGTGTGCTGAAAAGCGAAGGCATATTCCTGATTTGTAACGAGAGTGACGGAACGAATGCCGCAGATGAAAAATGGACAAAAATGATCAATGGTATGAAGATTTACACATCTAAACAACTTGTTGCCGCTTTGAAAGAAGCGGGTTTTACAGAGATCAAAACGTATTCAAATGCAAAAAATCATTGGATAAGTATTGTTGCAACGAAATAGCCAAATTCCAGTTTGTCAATTACAGGTGACATTGAAAGAGTCAGCCCATTCAAGGTGCTGGCTCTTTCAAAAATTCAAATCTAATAAATTGCACGACAACTTAGAGTAAAAATGAATACCCATTAGCCAGAAATGAATAGAAAATGAATAAAAGAGTGGTGTTTCGTATAATTATGAGTTAGTATGCATCAGACACACTTTTGTAAAAAGGGAGAAATAAAAAGAGATGCCATCCGTTGATATG